>CAZKZS010000040.1:0-22048 GCA_964557285.1 uncultured Anaerolineae bacterium
CCAAACGTCGCCACAACTTTTTCCGCTTCATGAGTGCTTCCTTCTCACCAACATATGTGCTTAGTGTAGGAGGAGACACACCCTCCCGCGTTGGCGTTTTTTCTAGTCTTTAACCCGTCCATTTAGGTCAAATGCACGAATGATTCATATCCCTGTGCAGTTTCAACATAGAAGCTGGTAGGACGGTTGCAGCAGCCTGAACAAGCCTGCCTGTGTTACAATATTCTCAGCACACTGAGGGCTGGTCATGGCCGTTAAAGCACATTTTTATACAGTGGATGCCCTGTGGGAAATTTCGCACCAAAACACAGACAGACATTTTGAGTTAATAGACGGGGAGCTTTACGAAATGTCACCTGCGGGTTGGCTGCATGGGGATGTTGCCCTCAGATTAGGGCTGTTTATAGGAAATTATGTGCTTAGCCACAAACTAGGCAGGGTAACTGCCGCAGAAACAGGGTACATCCTCCATCAAAACCCAGAAGGCAAAGATACGGTCGCTGCGCCAGATATTGGTTTTATTGATGCTGCCCGTATTCCCGAAACCCTTACTGAAAAATATGTGCCATTTGCACCAGATTTAGCGGTAGAAGTGGTTTCTCCTGGCGACAGAACTGAAAAAATCACGGGCAAAGTTGAACTTTACCTTCGTTATGGAGTAAAGTTAGTGTGGGTGGTGTACCCCTCTCAGAAAAAAATTCACATTTACCGTCCGGCAGAAAGCGCGAATAAGGCCAGTATAGAATTCCTCAGTGTGGACGATACCCTGAATGGGGAAAACGTACTGCCGGGGTTTCAACTGGCAGTACGCGATTTGTTTGAAGATTAGACCATCACATGTCGTTCAATATATTCCAGCGATTGATGACGGAAATAGGTATTGTATAAATCGGCGTAATGCCCGCCGTCCCGCAGCAGCGACTCGTGTGTGCCTTCCTCAATGATTTCGCCCTGCCGCAGCACAATAATCCGGTCTGCGTTTTTAATCGTACTCAGGCGATGAGCAATCACAATCGAAGTCCGATTTTCCAGCACCGTATCTAGCCCCTCCTGAATCTGGGCTTCGGTCAGGGGGTCAACGCTGGCTGTGGCCTCATCCAGGATAAAAATGGGCGGGTCTTTGAGCAGCACCCGACACAGAGCCACCAGTTGGCGCTGTCCCATGCTAATCGCACTGCCACGTTCGCCCACTTCGGTATCCAACCCATTGACCAGCGTATCTACCCAATCGCCACCAGCGACCTTTTTAACCACATTTTCAACGTCGGCATCGCTGGCGTCTGGACACACATAACGAATATTGTCCCGTACTGTACCGCTAAACAAAAACGGCGTCTGGTTGACGATGCCCAAATTGGGGCGGTAATCCTGCAAATCAAAAGTACGAATATCGCGCCCGTCGGCCAGAATTTGCCCGCCCTGAAATTCATAAAACCGGGCAATCAGCTTGCCGATACTGGATTTTCCTGCTCCTGTATGCCCCACCAGCGCAATTGTTTCTCCGGCCCGAATTTCCAGGCTGAAGTCATGCAGCACCCCTTCTTCATCAGTGTACCGGAAATCCACATTTTTAAATTCGATGTGTCCCCGCAGCCGCCCCACCTTTTGATGGTCAGTTTGAATCACTTTCGGGTCGGCATCCACCAGCGCAAACACCCGTTCACTGGCGCTCAGCCCATTTTGAAACTGACTCCAGAAGGAGGCAATGCTGGTCAGGGGAAACCAGAACTGGTCAAGTGCCTGAATAAAAATCCACCATGCGCCCGCCGTAATCACCCCATCGGCTACCCGCACCCCACCCAGATACACCATTGTGGTCGTTCCCAGAGTCGCGGCGGTTAAATTTAAAATGGGGAAAATCGAACTGAACGTGAATCCCTGCCGTAAATTGATTCGATACGCGCGGCGGTTAATTTCATCAAAAGTGCGATAAATTTCATTTTCCTGACGGTAGGCTTTGGCAACGGTAATGCCACTGACACTTTCCTGAATATTGGCGTTGACTTCGGCCAGCACACGGCGCGACTGCTGTGTGACGAATCGGGCAAAACGACGAAACCCCAGCGCAATCGCCACCACCAGAGGCGCGAATCCAACCACCACCAGCGCCAGTGTCACATTAATCGAAAACAGCACGATGAGCAGCAGCATGACCAGCAAAATCTGGCTGATGAGGTCAATGGTGAGCTGCACCACATTGGCAAATTCCTGTGTATCGGAGGTCACACGCGAAACAATTTTTCCAGTAGGATATTCATCATAAAAGGATAAGTCGCGTGCCATAACCGCCTGAAACGCAGTTTTCCGCAGCGCTAAGACCACATCCCCAACTGCCCGCGTGGAAATGCGCCGCCGGATGTAATTGGACAGCCATGAAAATACCCCCGACGCCATGATGATACCCACAACCAGCAGAATCGTGGTGGTTTTTGTGCCTTCCTCCGCAATCAAATCCAGGCTGTAGGAGGTCAAAATGGGCAGGGCGGTATCAAAACACGCCGCTAAAAACACCGTTACCCCAACAATCGACATCCGTCGTGACTGCGGCTTAAAATATGCCCAGATACGGCTGACCAGTTCGCGGTCAGAATAAGCGCGGTCATAATTTTCAGCTTCCAGACCATCTAAAATAAATCCCATGACTAGCTCCTTGCCTCCGACTGCAAACTGTCTACTGACCACTGAGGACTGACCACTTCATAGCGGGCAAAAATACGGCGGTAATCCATACTTTTCGCCAGCAGGTCATCATGCGTTCCCTGTGCCACAATTCGCCCGCCTTTGACCACCAGAATCAAATCCGCCCACCGAATTTGACTCAGCCGGTGGGTAATCAGCAGCACCGTGCGGCCTTCCTGTGCTTTACGGATGGCCTTCTGAATTTCATCCTCCGTCGCGCTGTCGATGGCGCTGGTCGAATCATCCAGAATCAAAATGCTGGGGTTGGTCAGGAACGCACGGGCTAAGGCGATACGCTGGCGCTGTCCGCCGGAAAGAGTGACACCGCGCTCCCCCACTTTGGTTTCGTAGCCGCTTTCAAAGTTCATGATGAAGTCATGTGCCTGCGCCGCTTTTGCCGCCCGTTCGATGTCCTCCTGAGAGGCGTTGGGCATCCCAAAAGCGATATTTTCCGCCAGGGTGCGCGAAAACAGGAAAATATCCTGCTCAATGGTGCTGATTTGGCGTAAACTATCCAGTGACCAGTCCCGCACATCCACCCCATCAATCAGTACACGGCCTTCGCTGGCATCGTAAATCCGATTCACCAGTTTTGTCAGGGTACTTTTGCCCGAACCCGTCTGCCCCACAATCGCTACGGTTTGTCCGGCGGCCACTTTGAAGGAGACATTTTTAAGGACGGGGTTTTCCAGATGGTAGCCAAAACTCACATTTTGGAACTCGATGTCTCCTGACATCGGCACAGCATATCCCCGCGTATTTTCATCCAGATCGGATTCTTCTTTGATGAGGGAAACCACCCGTTCGGCGCTGGCATAACCCAACTGCACCAGCGAAAACACAAAAATGCTGATGAAGGTGGGGAAACGCAGCAGCGAAAACATACCCACATACCCCACAATTTGCCCGATTTCAATTGCGCCCCACCGATACAGGAAAACCGCGTGCAAAAAGCCCAGGGTTACGGCCACACTTAACATCATCAATGGCAGGTAGCGGGCTTCAATTTCGCCCTGCCGGATAAACCAGTCGCGGAAGTCGGTTGCATTACGGATAAATTTCTGCTCCTCCTGGGCTTCCTGCGCGGAGGATTTGACCACCTCAATACCGGAAATGGCTTCCTGCAAGTCAGCGCTCATTTTGCCGAAGCTGTCCCGTGAATGGGTTGTCACAGGCGCAAGACGGTTGTTGTAATTTCGCAGCGCTATTAAAAATAAGACAATAAAAATAATCGGAGTCACGAGCAAACGCGGGTCAAGCAGCGCAATGCCTATCAACGGCACAACCAGAAAAATCGACGATCCAATCACTAGATTGATGCCGGGGTTGAGCATAAAATTCATCTGGCGGACATCATCGGTGGCCCGCGCCATAATATCGCCGATGCGCTGACGGTCATGGAACGTCTGGCTTTTCCCCAGCAAACTTTGATACAGTTCGTTCCGTGACTCCCGTTCCAGACGCTGCGCCAGCACTTCAATTGTCAGGTTGCGTGTCCACTGTGCGATTCCAAAGGTCAGCCCTAACCCAAAAATCATGGCGACGATGGTTCGCAGGCGGTCAAGGTCCGGGGACTCGCGGCTAACGATAGTAAAGGCATCACCCACCAGCGTCGCAATGGCGGCCTGTCCGGTAGAGTTGATGACCGCAGCGATGAGCATAACAAAAGCAAAAATTCGATAGCGCCAGATATGCGACAGCAGCCATCGTGTGGTGCTGGCGTGGTTGTAGGCATATGCCCCCGTCACCGAAAACTCGCTTCTTGAAGCCATAGATTAGAACCTTTGTTCGATGGACAGAGTAATATTACATGAAAAACACCCGAAAGGCAATTCGACGAAAGGACAGGTTTCCTTAAAGTTTTGAAGGAGAGGAGAGTTAAAAGGGCGGGTCACGCTGCGTTTAAGACCACGCCCCTACCGTAGGGGCAGGTTTTAAGGTTGCGAAGCAACCGTAACCTGCCCTTAGTCTCATTTATTTTACCGCCTGTCCCAGGGTAGAGCAGGCCGGACAGGTGCCATCGGGTCGGATAATGGCAAAACCACCTGTAGGATCGGGAGTCTTGCCCGTGAAATCCACGTTCCAAACAATCATTAGACGCACGCGGCCACTGCTGCGCGAAAGCTGCGCCGCTTCCCCTAACCAGATCGACTGCTGCTGAACGGTGGTCGTGGCTGCCCATTCAAAACCGGGAACGGTGGTCACGCCAAGTCCTTCAAAGCTCAGGTAGCCCAGTTCCGTCCAGCACACCGGACGCGCCCCGCCAAAAGCATTAAAGTAGGTATCCAGCATCCCGAAGAAATAACGGGTGTAATAACCGCCATTATCGCGCGGGTCGCCGTTACGACGGGTGGGGCTGATGATGCCTTCGTTGTAATGAGCGCCGATGCAGTCCATATAATTCGCTGCGCCTGCCTGTGCCATACCACGAATGTAACGGTCATCGTTCCAGACGGCAGCCGACCCAAAAGCCGATTCTGCCCCTGTAGGTGCGGGCGCACCGCTAATGACCATCACGTTTCGATTCGCGGCTTTGATTTTTTCATGAGCTTTCCGCAGCATGGTCGTGTAGTTGGCCGGATTAATCTGACCATTCGGCCATTCGCGGTCAAGATTTTGCTCGTTCCAGACCTCAATCGCCTCCGGCCCCAGTCCAGCAACACCGCCGAGGAAGGTGGCAAATTCATCGGTGTAGGTTTCAAAATTGGTCGCTGCCAGTTCATTTTTGTCGCCGATAATGCTGAGCAGCACTTTGAAGCCGGAAAGATGTGCCGCATTGATAGCCGGAGCAGTAATATCGGGATTATCGCCGCGTTTGTAGCGAATTTGTACCTTCGCCCATTTCATGCCCGCCTGCCGCATTTCATCGACCGCGCCAAAGTCGACTCCGGCGACGTGACCGCCCAATTCAAAAGCCGCGCCGCCTGTGTTACCGCCCGTATTGCCACCTGTATTCCCGCCGGTGTTTCCTCCGGTAGTGCCACCAGTGATATTTAACACCTGCCCCACGTAAATTAAATTCACGTTGGCGATATTATTCGCCTGAGCAATGGCCTGAACCGTTGTGCCAAACTGACGGGCAATTTTGCTCAGCGTGTCCCCCGCCGCCACTGTATAGCGGGTAGGTGTGCCGCCCGTATTGCCCCCTGTATTCCCGCCTGTGTTACCCCCCGTATTGCCCCCCGTTGAGCCGCCGGGAATCGTCAGCGACTGTCCCACGTAAATAATATTGGGGTTGGCGATATTATTCGCCTGAGCAATGGCCTGTACCGTGACGCCATAACGTAACGCAATACGGAATAAATTTTCCCCTGGTTGAACCACATGTGTGACCGTTTGAGTCGTTGCCGTTGTGCCGCCGCTTTGCGCCAGCACCGTTTTAGTGGGCAGCGCCAGCAATAAAGCAGTGGCAACCATGATCAAAATTAAGCCTAAATGGAGTATCCTTCGCATCTTAGCAACCCTATTCTTTGACTTGCCTCAATGATAATCCGATTACAGGTTTACGGCCAATTCGTTTTCAGTTATCAGTTATCGGTTGTTAGTTTATGGAAAAAAAACAAAAACCCCGTGAAATCACAGGGGTTTGCGTGTTTTAGTCGGGGAGGATGTTTGTGCCAAGCAGAACATCACCCCACACCAGAAACAGAAACGAGAGGGGAATAGCGGTCAGCAGGAAATATTTGACTGAATACGTGTCAATGTCGGTATCCAGATACAGGTAAACCAGCAGGAAGGTTAAAACAAAACCGATGCCAAAAGAAAGTCCCCACACCAGCGCCCGTTTAATGGTTAAAGATGTTTTATCCATAGAAATTACCTCTGCCTTTGCTGTCGGTATTTTAACCAAACGGGCTGGCAGATACAACCGCGCTTTTGGTAAGCTAAGCCGATTATCTTGAAATCTCCGGTGAAAAATCCATGAGTTTAATTACGATGAAATTTGGCGGCACGTCGATGGGAAGTGCCGACGCCATTAAACAGGTGGCTGCTATCATCCTGGACAATGCTCAAAAAGGTCATAAGGTTGTGTCGGTAGTGAGTGCAATGGCAGGTGTGACCAATACCCTGATTCGGTCCGCACAGGACGCCGAACAGGGAAACGTCGCAACTTACAAACAGGCCGCGATTCAGCTTCATCAGCGTCATGTGGAAACCGCGCGGGCGCTGGTCAGCGCTGCCAACCGCCGCGAAAGTTTAATTGATGAAATTCGCAGCCTGCTGGATGATTTTGAGCAGCTTTGCCACAGCATCAGCATCATGCGCGAAGTCACACCGCGCGGCATGGATGTGGTGTCCTCCCTGGGGGAACGGCTGTCGTGCCGCCTGCTGGCCGCCTACTTGCAGGATATTGGCTATAATTCGCAGGCGTTCGACTCCAATTATCTGGTGGTGACAAACGATAATTTTCAGAATGCGACGCCGGATATGGATGCCACCCGCGAAAAAGTACAGGCCAAAATTTTGCCCGCCATTGACTCCGGTATTTTGCCCATCATTACCGGATTCATCGGTGCAACCCCCAACGGCACGATTACTACATTGGGGCGCGGCGGCAGTGATTATAGTGGTGGGATTATTGCGGCTGCCCTGCCCGCCGATGAACTGTGGATTCTTTCCGACGTGGATGGGGTCATGACGACTGACCCGCGTATCACCGACCAGGCACGAACCATCGCGGTACTAAGTTATGGCGAAGTTAGTGAAATGGCCTATTTTGGCGCAAAGGTGCTGCACCCGCGTACTATTTTGCCCGTTATGGATATGGGAATGCCGATTCGGGTACTCAATACGTTTAATCCGACACACCCCGGCACGCTCCTGCGCCCTGAACCGGAAATTGTGCCGGGGACCATTAAAGCCATTACCACCGTGCAGGATGTACATTTAATGACGGTTTACGGGCGCGGCATGGTGGGCGTACCAGGAATCGCTGGCCGGACCTTTACGGCCGTTGCACGGGCAGGCGCGAGTATGCTGATGTTTGCCCAATCATCTTCGGAGCAAAGTTTTTGTTTTGTTGTTCCCGCCAGCACCAGCGCCAGAGTGAAAAAAGCCATCGAAGCCGAACTAACCCTGGAAATCGAACGGAAAGACGTGGGCGGGGTGGATATTGCGCCGGATGCAGTCATTGTTACTACTGTCGGCGCGGGGATGCGCGGTACGCCGGGGGTGGCCGCGCGGGTATTTGGGGCGCTTGGCAAACACGGTATTAATGTGCTGGTGATTGCTCAGGGAGCATCCGAATACAGTATCAGCATGGTTATCGACCAAAAAGATGTCCTGCAAGCGGTTCAGGTGCTGCATGAACTGGTACAGAACGGCGCATGACGCGCTTTCGCTCAAACCACCTTTGGCCTATAATGAAAGTATAACCTGTGGACAAAAATCCTATGGACGAGTTACTTTCGCTGGATAAACTGGCTCATATGTCCAACGCTGAACTGACGGCGCTCGCGCAAAAAGTCAGAGGACGGCTGAAAAATGAGGACTGGCAGCAGTTTGTTGAGGACTTACAAAATAGCGGACATATTCACGCTTTTAAAAGCGCTCCTCTGCTGCTTCAGCGTTATTTATGGCTGAAAATTGACCTGGATAAGGAACTTTCCAAACGTTCAATCAATGCCCCACTCCTTTCATCGCTGGTATTGAATCCTTCCAACCCCAGACCCACCGACCAGCAGCTTTTAGCCACCCTTTCCAGCCAGGATAACGCGGCTTCTATGGAGTTGGAAATCGACCCGGAAGCCGACATTATCAACTTTTCATTTACAGTGAAAAGTATGCTCACGTTGCGTTTTAATCTGCCACACCTAGACATGGACGAACGCCGGATTTTTATTGAAAAGGCACGGCGCGAACTGGGCATGGCCTTCCTGTGGACCCGCGAACGCTGGGACAGTGATTATCTGATTTTTATTCGGCAGGAATATTTTTCGCGGGTGTATGCGTTTTCTCGCAACATTGAAGCCACGGCTCGAATCACCACCCAGGCCATGGGCGATTTAATGCACTGGCTGGAAAAATGCTGGTTTCCGCGTGGCAAAGGAGGCCGCACCCGCCGCACGCAGCAGGTGGAAACGGTGGCACAGCCCCTTATTCCGACTGCCTCCTCAACCCAGCCCAAACGTTCCGAAGAATTACGGCGGATGGTGGAGGAGTGGCAGCTAAAACAGGCACGGGAAAAACCATCTGAGGATAAGGATTCTTCACTGACCTGGTGAAGCAGGCGCTTCCTCAGCCATACTGATCACCGTCACATTGATTTCTTGCGGCTGCACGGTGAGCGTGGTTTCTGCTATCACATCCTCATCACTGATGGTCGTGGAACTCACGCTTGCCGTTGCAGTAATCTGATACGTGCCGGGTTCGGAAATTTGACTCAGGTTCACCACAACGGTTAAATCCTGATTATTAATTTGTTCCAGAATCGGCTGCGGCCCCACCAGCAGCACCGTTGCCACGTCAGGAAGGAGTTCAACTTCCAGCCCCGGCGCCAGCCCCTCTACCTGTATCGGGATATTGCTGTACTGGCGGCTGCCGCGCACCGTTCCAATTTTTATCGTGACGGTAATGCTCTGCGTATCCGGCACAAGCCGCACACCTTCCGGCAGCACTACCGAAACCGTGCGCTCGAAACCACTGGTCGCGTCAGTCAGGTCGATAGTTTCCGTATTGACCACCCCGTTCATCTGGCGAATGGCACGCTGGTCGCCCGTGACGGTGACAATCCCCGGCGTAAATTCATACCCTTCATAAATATATCCGGGGGGCGGAAAACCACTCACATCCGGCACAACACTGAGTTCATTAATGCCATCAATTTGTTGGACATCAATCTGACAGGTGACTTGCGCCGGATCAAGCGTCACTTCCGGCACAAAGCGCCCCGCGTCGTTGGCAGCAAACAGATTCACCGTGACACTAACCGGAGCGCGAATCTCGCTCAAATTTAGACGGGCAACCGCCGTAATCCCATTAATGCTGTCTGCTGGTCCGGTGGCGGTCACTTCGGATAAATTACAGGTGGGAGGAGGATAGGTGTAACCACTGGGCGGCTCCTGAGTGACAACGGTGCGAACCGGCACCCGCAGCGACGCCACCTGAGAAAGTGTCACAGTAACTTCAGACGGGCGAATATCCACAATTTGCCCCCGCAGTCCGTCCTCCAATGCTGCGGTTAAGGCGACGGTTTGCTCTCCCTGCCCCAGTTTTCTAAGGTCAGCTTCAACCCGAATCTGATCGGTTCGCAGCACATCCCACACCGAACGCGGCGCCCGGAGCGTGACAATCACAGCTTGCGTGCTGGCATTACTCATTTCCATATCGTCGGCCAGCACAAAATTAATATTGACACTTCGGGGATAATCGCGCTGCTGAATCGGGTTATTTTGCAGCACCGCCATAATCCACACCCCGAAGGCCATCAGCAAAGACGCCGCCATCCATTGAAAATTTTCGCGGAGAAAGCGGGCAAATGGGGTGTCAGGCAGCCTCACTCGACTGCTCCCGGCTGCTTTTGTTTTTATCGTTGGGGCTGCGCCGCCAGTTTTTCAACAGGTCAAACCAGTATCCCCAGACCGATTTTTCTTCGGTTTCTACTTCAGAGGTGTAAAAAGCGCGTAAAATCGTTTGCAAACGCACACTGTCCAGACGACGAATCATCCGTCCGCCGTTGGCAACAGAAATTTGTCCGGTTTCTTCGGAGACAATTACTACAATGGCGTCGCTGATTTCACTGATTCCGATCCCTGCCCGGTGACGGGTGCCAACTTTACGCTGAGCCAGCCCATGTGCCGCCGAAAGCGGCAGCACCGCCGCCGCCGAAACGACACGATTGTGACGGATAATCACTGCGCCGTCGTGCAGTTCAGTTTTGGGGTAAAAAATGGTCAGTAAAAGTTGCGGCGAAATTTCCCCATCCAGCCAGATACCCGTTTCAACAAATTCATCAAGGGGGTCTGTCCGTTCCAATACAATTAACGCGCCGTGCCGCCGTTCAGAAAGTTTACCTGCCGCCATGCTGACATTTTCAATCAGTTTTTCGACTTCTGAACCGGGGCGGCTGCGGGAGATGAATCCAGCGCGGCCAATACGCTCCATACCCCGCCGAATTTCCGGCTGAAAAATCACTGGAATGGCAACCACCGCCCCCGTGATAATCGCACCGGTCAGCCAGCGAAACGCGACCAGATTTAACACACTGGAAAGGAAGGTCATTAGCACAATGACCACAATCATGCCGCGCATGACCGGAACGGCCTGCGTTCCCCGAAACAGAAAACTCAACCCAAAAAGAACTGTCGCAATGAGCAGAATATCAATAACAGCCGTCAGGTTAAGGCTCTGTAACGTCCAGATCAGTTCCATGTTTTAGTTCACTTCAACCGCCCATTTGCTGCAACATGGCGCGATAATGTGCGCCATTCGGAGGCTGGAGTTTAATAATCCGTTCGATGGTTTTTTTGGCTTCCGCTAACATTCCGGCATCCTGCTGCAACTGCCGCAGATGTTCAAACTGGTTGATGGCTTCCTGAGGACGTTTCATCTGCTCGTAGACTGACCCCAACCGGGAACGAATCGCCATGTCTTTAGGATGTTTTTCAACCAGGTCTTCCAGCGTATTCAGAATCATATCCGCGCGGCGCTGTTTGGCGTAAATTCGCAGCAGATTATCCAACTCCTGCGTGCCATTAATCGGATTGTTAAGCCGGAAATTTAAATCGACCAGTTTACGCCGGGCATATTCATCTTCGGGCAGCATTTCGGAAATCTGCTGATAAATTCGCAGCGCTCCCCGCAGTTCCAGCCGATTTTCATCCAACTCCGCCGTACTTTTCAGGATGCTGGCAACCTTTTGAGGCGGGGCATTCAAACGCTGTGCCAGCTTGAGCGCTTGATTATAGGTCGTGCGGGCGCTGCTCACATCAGCCATTTCGACATAGGTATCGGCAAGATCAATATACTGGTCGAGCATTTCTTCGTGGCGTCCCTGCTGCTCAAGCAGTTCTATCAGGTTTTCGCGCAGGCGAATATCGGCGGGCGCAACCCGAATCACCTCGTTAAGAATATCGGCAGTTTTAAGCATATCACCGCGCACCAGATAGGTCTGGGCAATCAGATTGTATTTTTGAATCGCCTGTTCTACATGCCCAATGTCCATCAATATCTGCGCGACACGGAGATGGGCGGCCAGATAGTCCGGCGATTTCATCAAAATCTGATGGACTTCATCCATGGCCAGGGTATAACGTTTCTGCCGCACGTATTCATCCACCCGCCCCATCGACTCAATGACACCATCATCCTGAGCCAGATTTTCCAGCAGGCGGTCAGCATCGTTGTTAATGAAGTCCTCTATCTGGCTGCGGGTCAGCGCGACCCGACGTTTCCAGTCTTTGCCCGTCAGCAGACCCTCAAATTTTTTGCCTAGCGCTTCCAGTGTGCCTTCGGTGGCCTGGGATGCCATACTCGCAATCCGGCTGTAGACATTACTCAGTTCCCCTTTTTCCTCATCACTGAGCGCCAGCGCCATATCCACCAGACGCAGCGTATTGATAAAACTCTTGACGGCGCGGCCATAATCCCGCAGCCCCATATATGCCAATCCCAGGCCGTGCATTGCTCCGGCAGTCAGCAGAGCATCACCGGAAACTTTCTGCAAATACCCAATCGCATCCTGCCAGCGTTTGACTTCCACCAGCAGCGCTCCCAGATTCATAAACAGGGGGCCGGTGTAGGTCATGCCTGCTGCTTCTGCCCGTTGATATGCGCCAATCGCTTCCTGATTAATACCCGCGCGGTGCAGTTCAATAGCTTGAATGGCATTCGCTCCGGCCATGTCCATCATGCCGGTTTCAAAAACATGTGTTGCCAGCATTTCCAGCGCCCGTTCCACCGCCTCCCCAATCGGGCCGCGTGCATCGGCGTCGGCTGCATCGTAATTGATAAAACTGAGGTCTTCTTCTTTGGTTTTTTCAGAGGCTTTTTTCGGCTTCTCCCGTGCCAGGTCGGGCGAAAGCGGCACATTATTGATCACGGCGGTTTTGGCATTTAACACCCGCGCGTCTCGGGAATCAATGCGGAGCGCCCGTTCCAGCGCTTGCAGCGCCACCTGGGTATTGCCCGCTTTTTGGAAGTTATAGGCCAGATTTAAATATTCGCTGATGGCACTTTCTTTTTGTCCGGTGCGTTCATAGGCCATCGCCAATTTTTGATGAATTTTGACCAGCCCCGGTGTAATCTGGGTTGCCTTTTCCCAGTTGCTAATCGCTTTTTCAAGATCGTGCTGCGCCAGGTAAATATCCGCCACCGCCAGGTACTGCTTGGCCGCGTCATTTAACCGCCCCAACCGTTCCAGCACATCGGCCATTCGTTCCACCGGAAGCGGCAGGGTTTCATCAATTTTGCTGGCCTGCATGTAGACTTTGAGCGCGTCCTCCAGCCGCCCGACGCTGTACAGGGCGTAGCCCAGGCTGTTGCAGGCATGGACATTGTTCGGGAACTCACGCACCGCCATCATGTAGGCTTCAATGGCTTTATCCCACTGCTGATTCCAGGCGGCGTCATCCCCCGCCAGCATCGCCTTCTCAAATTTTTCCTGATTACCTGGCATGATTCACTTCCATATCATTCGGGCAGATTCATCCCTGTTATCAATTGTAATGGGTTCGCCCCATTAGGAAAACCTTCCGGGACGACAGTTTTTATCCCCCTAGCAGCTCCACCAGCAGCGCTTTTTGCGCGTGTAAACGGTTTTCCGCCTGCTGGAAAATACGCGACTGTGGGCCATCGGCGACTTCATCCGTAATTTCATCACCCCGATGCGCTGGCAGGCAGTGTAACACAATGGCATTAGACTCGGCGTTTTTCAGAAGTTCGATATTCACCTGATAGGGCGGGAAAATCTTACGCCGTTTTTCGGTTTCTTCTTCCTGCCCCATGCTCACCCAGGTATCAGTATAAATCACATGGGCATTTTTGACCGCCTGAACCGGATTATAAGTAATCTCAACTTTATCATAATCTGCCTGTTCAAGAGTATCTTCATCCAGGGTGAATCCTTCCGGGCTGGCAACGCTGAAGGTCATGCCGGCCAGTTTGCTGAGCGAGAGCAGCGAACGGGTGACATTATTACTATCGCCCACATAAGCCATTTTTAGCCCTTTCAGGCTGCCAAATTCTTCCAGAATCGTCATGGCGTCGGCCAGCGCCTGACAGGGATGATTGTAATCGCTGAGGCCGTTAATCACGGGGACAGGACTCCACTTTGCCAGTTCGAGGATATGCTCGTGGTCAAAAACCCGTGCCATCAGCGCGTGCGCGTAGCCGCCCAGCACCCGTGCTACATCTGCAATCGACTCCCGTTGACCAAGCCCCACTTCACCTGGCCCCAGGTAAAATGCATATCCCCCCACATGCTGCATAGCAAGCTCAAAACTGACACGGGTACGCAAAGAAGGTTTCATAAAAAGCATTGCCAGGGTTTTTCCCTTGAGTAACGGGGGATTACCACCTTTTTTATATTCGGTTTTTAACTCTATCGCGTGATGTAGAAGGTGATCGAGTTCCTGAGGAGATAAATCATAAAGATGAAGAAAATGTTTCATGCGGAAATTCCTTTTGAAATCCCATAATTCGGGACAAAAAAGCCCGAAGCTGTGCCTCTAGTGTACAACTTCGGGCGGAGAATCCGCTATAAGGTGAAAGTCCTAATTAACGGCCGCGTGCTTCAAGCTGCATTTCCTGGTCAACTGAACGCCAGTCCCAGTGAGCGCCCCCGATAATGCCATCGGTAGCAAAGGGCCCCTCATACCAGGGCTGCACCAGATAAAACCCTCCGGAGAGCGCAATCGGCACAAACGGAAATTCACCATCTACAATAACCTGCCCATTTTCTTCGCGTCCGAAAAGCTGTGCCTCAATTTCAAAATAACGCTCGATACGCGCCTGCGGGTCAAGTTCACGGGCGGCAGCTTCAATCAGGTCATCCAGTTCGGTGCAGGGACGCTGGAAATTATTATCCTTGTAGCAGGAAATCACATCCCCGACCCAGTTGTTCGCATCGGGATAATCCGGCCCCCACGCCAGCGACCACATATGCGGGCGATTCTGCGAAGGCTGGTCATAGTCGGTAAGTTGCAGCAGCACGGAAAATTCAACTTCTTCGATGGTAAACAGGTTGGGGTCGCAGCCAAGATACTGCTCCGCCGCGTTAATCATAAACTCAAACGTGTCGCTGCCACTGGAAACCGCGCTGATGGGGGGCAGCCCTTTGCAGTCCGGGTACGCGCTGAGGGCAAGCTGCTCTTTGGCGTAATCCAGATTAAAGCCAATGCCGGGGTCGTTTAAGGAAGCGGGCGCTCCAAACATGGTCGGCGGCGTGAAGTGATAAATAGGTGTCCCCTGTCCCAGCGCTACCGACTGAATATAGGCTTCCCGGTCAAAAACGGCGGCAAAAGCGCGGCGCAAATGCACATCATTAAACGGCGGTTTGGACTGGTCAAACGCGATATAAGACACTGAAACATCGGTATTGGGAACAATCAGTTCAGCAAACTGCGGGTCATTCCGTACACTTTCCAGTTCCGCCGCCGGAATCCCCGTAATATCGACCTGACTGTTTAAAAACAGGCTGTAGGTGGTGTTGCCGTCCCGCACATTGTTAATTTCAATCCGTTCGATGTTGCCGGGGCCGCGTAAATCGGAGGGAATGTGTGGGTTCACCACGGCCACGCGGCGCACATCCGGCACAATTTCTTCCAGCATGTACGGGCCATTGGTCACAATCGTGCCGGGGTCAGTCCAGTTGTCGCCATATTCCATGACGGTTTCAGGATGCACAGGCCGGATTGTCCACATGGTTGTCATGGAAAAGAAAAAGGTGGCCGGATAACGAAGCTGAATGACCAGGGTTTCCTCATCGGGCGCGGAAACTTTCACCGTATCCCCCCACACAATTTCGTCGGTAATATCGGCGGGGTCGCTGCTGTTCAGCACATCACAGCCTGCAATTACCCCCGCAATAATGGAACTGTAGCGGCTGCCCAGACGGGGGTCACAGGCGCGTTTGATTGACCATTCCATATCAGACGCGCTGACGTAATCAATGATTTCAGTTTCCTGCGTGGCGGGGTCATACCGTACCCAGGGAACATCGGTACGAATCTTAAAGGTCCACGTTTTCCCCCCATCCGTAATTTCATAGGAGGAGGCAAGTTCGGGCTGAATATCAATGTTATTGAGGGGATTGTTGTTGGTCAGCCCCAGAAAAAGATTTTCAATCCAGTTGACCGAAAGATTGTCCTCTGCTTTGGCGGGGTCAAGAGTCGAGACATTGGTTTCGCTGGTAAAATAAGAAGTGACGGGTGTATCTTCCTGATGGGACTGGCTGGCAAACACCAGACTCGTGGGTAACAGCAGCAAAAGCATCAACAGTTTAAAAAATTTACTGACCATAGGGCCTCCTCAATCCGGTATCATCGGTTATTGTGTTTGTAGCACAAACTCGTTAAATCGCTGTGAAGATTTTACTCTTCAACGGCGTGCAAGCGGAAATAGATTTAAAAACTTTCCAACTCATCCCAGTTTTTGCCGATCCGCGCTTCGGCCACTACTGGCACATCCAGCACCCGACTGCCCGCCCCGACCATTTCTTCAACGGTTAACTGGCGCACGGCCTCAATTTCATCTTCCGGCACTTCCAGCACCAGTTCATCATGTACTTGCAGCAAAATTCGGGATTGGTAGCCTTCGAGTCGACGATGCACCTCTATCATGGCTTTTTTCATGATGTCCGCGTTTGTGCCTTGAATCGGCATATTAATGGCTTCTCGCCAGGTGCGGTCAGAGATACGTTTTTCTCCGGTGGCTTTTGTCTGCACCTCAAAGTAGCGCCGCCGCCCAAAAAGAGTCTGCACATAGCCGTTTTCTTTGACAAAATCTTCGGTATGCTGCAAATATTCCCTTACACCAGGGAAATTGGCAAAGTAGGCATCAATAAATTTCTGGGCTTCGGATAAAGTTAAATCGCTGTCGCGTGCCAGCCGGAACGCCCCCATGCCATACATCAGGCCAAAATTGACCGTTTTTGCAAAACGGCGCTGTTCGGAAGTCACCTGTTCTGGCGGAACATTATACACTTTGGAAGCCGTGGTGCGGTGAATATCCTGACCTTCGGCAAAGGCCTGTTTCAGCGTCTGGTCGCCGCTATAATGGGCCAGAATCCGCAGTTCAAACTGTGAATAATCTACCGACATGAGGACACAGCCCGGCGGCGCGATAAAGGCTTTGCGTACCCGCCGCCCTTCTTCGGTGCGGATAGGGATATTTTGCAGATTCGGGCTGTTGGAAGAAATCCGGCCTGTGACCGTTCCGGTCTGGTTAAAAGAGGTATGCACTCGCCCCGTGTGCGGATCAGCCAGCGCGGGCAGCGCGTCTACGTATGTTCCCAGCAGTTTTGCCAGACTGCGATAGTTCAGAATTTCGCGTAAAATCGGATGTTCGACCCGTTCCGCCAGTTCTTCTAAGGTTGCCGCATCAATGCTAAAACCTGTGGTCTGGGTTTTGCGGAGTCCTTCAGTGGGGAGACGAAGTTTATCAAACAAAATCCGATTCAGTTCCTTCGGGCTGTTAACGTTGAACTTTTCGCCCGCAATTTCATGAATCTGCTGCTCATAGAAGTTCAACCGTCCGGTTAATTCCTCAGAAAGTGCCGCCAGATACGATTTATCAATCAGGATTCCCGCCATTTCCATATCGGCCAGCACCGGAATCAGCGGCATTTCAAAGGTCTGGTAAAGCTCCTGAATGCGCGGCTCGTGTTTAACTTCTTCATTGAGGGGTTCAAGCAGGCGGTAGGTGACTACTGCATCGGCTGAGGCATAAGCCGCCGCCTGTTCAATCGGCACACGATCCATCGTCAGTTGATTTTTGCCTGTGCCAATCAGTTCATTAATTTCCTGCATACGGATATGCAGGTAACGGGCAGCCAGGTCTTTTAATCCGATTTTTTGCAACTGGGTATTTTCGGTAGGGTTGATAATCCAGGCTTTGACCATCGTATCTTCGACAATCGGTGTCACATCAATGCCATGCCGCCGCATGATAATCAGGTCATACACCGCGTTTTGTGCAATTTTAGGAATCGCCGGATTCGTCAGGACGGGGCGCAGGGCTTCTATCACGGTTTGAAGCGGAAGTTGGGCGGGGTCTTCACTCGGTTCAAACAGCGACGGCTGCGGATTTGGACTGCGGTGTCCTACGGGAATGTAGTACCCGTGTTTGCCATCCACCGACAGCGAAATCCCTACCAGCGACGCCTGCATTTTATCCAGCGCGGTTGTTTCGGTATCAAAAGCAATTTTTTCCGCCCGATTGAGAACTTCTACCAATTCATCTAGCTGATGCTGTTCCAGCACAACAATATGGGGGGGAATGAAATAAGGCGATTCAGCGATTTTTTTGCGCTGGGCTTCTACTTCCGCCCGCTTCTGCTCATCCAGAAGCGAAGCAAGAATCCCGAAACTTCTGTCGCCAAACCCCAGTTCATTAAATAATTCCAGCACAGCGCTCGGGTCAAAATCGCGGGCATGGCAGGCAGGCAAATGAAGTTCAATCGGCACATCCCGCTTGATGGTCGCCAGTTCACGGCTGAGGAAGGCCAATTCGCGGCCGGCTTCCAGTTTGGCACGGTCTTTTAAACCCAGTTTATCTAAATTGTTGTAGATGCCCTCTAAATTTTTAAATTGCAGCAGCAGACGGGTGGCCGTTTTATCTCCGATGCCAAGAACCCCAGGGATATTATCTGATGAATCGCCTTTTAATCCCTTGTACTCTACCAATTGGGTCGGCGACAGCCCTTCATAACCTTCGCCAAAATTCTCTAATGTCCAGAGTTTATCTTCATCATTTTTGACCGGAATCTGGACGACGGTCTGCTCACTCAGCAGTTGGAGCAAATCCCTGTCTCCGGTGATGATACGCACCCGACAGCCCTGTTCTTCGGCCTGCCGGACAATCGTTCCGATAACATCATCGGCCTCATAACCCTCTAGCGCCAGCACTGGAATGTTAAAAGCCCTGACCATGGCTTCAATATCATCTAACTGCATGGCTAAATCATCGGGCATGGTATCCCGATTTTGTTTATAGTCTTTAAACAGGGCTTCCCGCCCGCTAAGCCCTTTATCAAAACTGACGGCGATATATTCCGGTTTTTCTTTCAGGAGCGCCATGAGCGCCTGGGTAAAACCATACGTTGCTCCCGTAGGTGTGCCGCGCGGAGAGGTCATAGGTTTACCAATATTTCGCATCGCAAAGTAACGGCGGTAGGCCAGCGCATGACCATCAATGAGAATAATTTCAGGGCGTTCGGTCATGAATTTTTTCCTATTGAACAAATGTGCGAATTGATTTTAGCACACCCTAACGCCCGTTACCTACTTTTTCACGGCGATAAAACCGGATAAAACGCTGAATTTCCGTATTTCCTAATTCCTCCGAAGGGGTCGTCACCAGATAGCCATCACTCCACAGCCGTCCACCGCGTGTAGATTCGGCATGACGCAGACTTTCTTCACTACGCTGCATCAGCGCGTCAATCAGAGCGCTTGGTAAAACACTGGTTGGTACGTCCAAAAACAGCGCTATCCAATCCGCCTGCACATCCAATTTCTGGAAATCCCAATCCTGTTCCTCACACAACTGGCGTAGTCCGGTTTCCAGCGCCCGCGCCCCCTGTACACTGATGGGGGTTGAAGTATCTTCCAGCAGCCACGCACAGGCATAACTCACATACGTTCCGACAGGGCGGGCGGCTTTTTCAACGGGCGCTGCCAGCATGGAGTCGGGAGGCAGGGTTGGCGGTGGGGGCGGCGGGGCAGCCCGCAGTGATTCAATCAGGGTGTTGGCCTGCTGGCGAATGGTTTTCACTGGTGTATCGGTTGAAAAAATCAGCGTCAGAATCTGGTCATCCACCGTTTTGATGCTGAACAGCACCACTTCGGTATTCAGCAGCCGCCGATAAATCAAACGGGTGCGGGCATCCCCTTTGCGCGACCATGCCTCTTTGACCACCAGCATAAGGTAGTCCCAGGTTTCGATGTCAAAGCTGCCCGCCCGCCCCAGGACCGTATCGCCGCGTGTGAGCAGCGTTCCCTGGGCTGAACTTTCCAGACAAAACTGGGTCAGTTGCAGCGCGTAATGAGATAACACTTCTTCCGGCAGAGTCTCCGGCACAGCCGCTTCTATACCCGTTTCAAAGGCTTTGAGCTGCTCTGTAAACTGCTCAACGGTTGTCCGTACAAACTGCGAATCATCAAAATCAGGCACATCCCGCCCGTGTGTATCAATCCAATACTGGTCGGGCAGATGTTCCGGTTTGGGGATGCGCTGCGCTTCTGGTTCTGGCGCGGGCAGGTCTTGCACCACGATTTTGCTGGTGGCGCTCATATCTATAGGCGGCGGCTCAAACTGTGGAAATGTCCGGTGACGAATCCCCTGAATAATGGCATCCAAGGCTTCTTCATCGGCAGAATCTTTCAAAATATCCGTGATGGGTGCGGTAGCAGGCGCCGCCTCTGGTGGCGGCGTCGGGCGCGGCTGCGGTTTTTTGGTTTCGTCCACTTCTTCAGTGATAATTTGAATCTGGCGGCTGACTTCCTGATCTAAGGCCGCTTCAATCACTTCCCCAATCGTATCCTCACTCTGGATAGCAGGGGTTTCCGGCATGTAGGCCATCACCTGCTGGCTGGCTTCAAGCAGGGGTTCAATCATGTCAATGGGTGTGGGTTCGGGGACATCCTCCAGCGCGTCATCCGGCACATGAATCCGGGTTTCTGCTGTCGAAAGCGAAAATCCCTGAGCCGCCACACTGCGAACCAGCGATGCCAGAATGGTTGCCGGATAGGGTTTGCGTAAAAAGGCCTGGGTTTTTAGGGCGGTGCGGTAATCGGCATGGTCGGTGCGGCGGCTGGTTAGAATCACAGGTAGCTCCGGCTGCACCGCCCGCAGCGCATCAATAATTTCACCTGCGGTGTTATGCTCCAATCCGGTATCTACGATGGCTACGTTATAGGGCGTGGTTCGCAGGGCATTTTCCAGCGCAATCACCGCCGGACGTAGACGGGTAACGGTACGGATTTCAAAATCCCCCAGATTTTCCAGCGCCCGCTTCAGGGGAAGCGTAAACGCTATATCGGGATCAATCATCAAAATACGCATAACCAGCCCCTGTGTTTGTATGAATTATCAAATTTTCGGGTCTGCTACGCAACTTTTTGCAAGAATCCTATTTAGCTTTAATATAGGTAGCTAGCACTTGTTAAAGGTGAACAGTGAAACCAATTCTTTTCCTCATTTTTTTACTTAGTTTTTGGATACCGACGGCGGCACAGAGTCCGGCAGACTGGTATGCGTGGGCCTATGCAGAAGCTACCGATACGCTCCTCCTGTTTAATTGGGAAGGTGACATTCTGGAAATGGATGCGCCCACCCACCCGGATATGGAGCCGGCGGCAGGGAAATTTTTTGCCATTTCGCGTGATGGCGCGGATATGGTCGTGCTTTCGTATGCGCTGGATGGCAGTCCGTTTGTCCTTTTTTACGATTTAAATACGGGAACACAACACACCTGGAAAGGCACGCCCGAAGAAAGTTACCTGCCGAATCTGGATAACAGCCATGCCGTCCCCAGTGTCACATTTAGCCAGGATGGATCGCTGTTTGCGCTTGGCTTAAGCAACTTCGAGACCTGGCGCGTGGTGATTTTTCTGGTGGAATCCGGACAGGCTGCCGTCGAGATGAACCGAAGTTATACTTATTTGCAGGAGGTGATCGAACCCTCCAGCAGTAATGTGATTCCGGTTGTGCGGCTGTTTGATGAAGAAGGCGTCCATGTACAGATGGTTGTCGGGGTCAGCGAAGGCATGTCGGAATACCCTGCATTTTTATGGAAATGGGATGGCAGCGTAGCCGAAAGTCCCTATACAAAGGCTTTCATGGATGTTGACCCCCAGACCGATGAAGTGGTGTATCCCATGCTGGACGAAGAATCGCCAGCACCAGCCGCCATTGGGCCGCGTGCGGCGTTTAATGCCATCGACATGAGCAGCAGCGATTTTATCCTGACGCTGGATGAAGATTTACTGATTACCCGCACACGCTGGGCAGAAGGCACAAACGCGATTCTGTACGAAACTCAGAATCCAGAAACCTTTGAAACGCTATGGAATGTTGTTCCGGTGGATTCATCGGAGGAGGCTGCCGAACTGCCCTATATGGATGTGCGCGGCACACCGGACGGTTTTTTGAGCATTGAAGCTGATACCGGCGTGATTCATTTTCATTCGGTGGATGACCCATACAGCCC
>CAZKZS010000041.1:0-21865 GCA_964557285.1 uncultured Anaerolineae bacterium
AGCACTGTATGAGGCTGGTACACGGCATCTGCTGATTGATATGAGTGATGTCCCGTTTATGGGCAGCGCAGGATTGGTAGCGCTGCATAATCTGGCACTGATGATGCAGGAAAAACGCCTGCCTGAGGCTGAAGATGGATGGTCGGCGCTGCACGAGGTCAGCCTTGCAGCCGATAAGGGAAAACAGTTCAGTGTAAAAATTCTTAACCCGCAGCCCTCCGTTGACCGGGGTTTAGAACGCACCGGCATGAAGCAGTTTTTTGAGGTTCATACAGATATAGAAGCAGCGCTGGCTTCCTTTTAACGAAAATAATAACGCTTCTGGTCGTAGAAACCAGAAGCGTCCTCCCCCTTATTTTTGTGTAAGTTCAATCTGGTTAAAAGCACCCTGCGCGTTATAGGTGCGAGCGCCGGATTGGTCCGAAGCGATAAAAGAAAACTGACCCGAAAACAGCCCGTTCTCTACGCTGTCTATGACCAGAACCCCACCTTTTGCATGATAAACACCCGTCGCACGAGTCGTTACGGTAGCACTCACCCGCCCTTCTGCATGAGCAGGCTGAAAGGGGACTAGATTGTACGTTCCCGGCTGAATATCAAACGGAAAATATAACGTAGCGCCATAACCGGAAAAGGGGTCAAAAAGCATTAGTACATATTCATCCGATGTGCTTTCGTCCCGTGCGCGTTCGCTTTCCTCAATATTTTGTTCAGATTGTCCGGTCAGCAGCACCGTAAACGTTCCGGCGGGCAGGTCGGCGGACGACAAACTGGGTTCAGGGACATCGAACGTTGGCGCAGGTGTCGCGGTAGCCGATGTTTCACCTGATGAACCGTTTCCATTGCCAGAATCGTCGTCATCTCCCCCACAGGCAGCCAGCACCACCGCCAGCGCAATGAAAGTGAATATAAATATTAACTTCCGCATGAGTCTATAAACCTTCCCAATTAGTATCAGCGAAATACATTTTATCAGGTTGAACAACAAATCGAAATTTCACCCCCAACTTTTGCAATTGTGACACAAACTTGCTTAAATCTAAGCAACAGAGAAAGGAGTAAACCATGTTGTCGTTACGACGGTTTATCCTGCTGCTTCTCGCGGTACTTGTACTGACGGGATGTGGGGATGAACCCTATAAAGAAGCCTATACCGCGCGTGGAAGTGAGGAGGCAGCCGTCAAAAACCTGGAAAAAACCTCTACTTTTTCCACCACTGAGGACACGATTCAACTGGTTGTACAATTTGACGAACGTACCGAATCGCTGCCTCTGGATGTGCGCTGGCTTGGTCCGGAAAATTCGTTCCGTGACAATCTGGAAGTTATTGTTCCTGCCAATACCAGTTCTCTGGTGGTTGGCCTTGACCTTGAACAGAGTGGACGCCAATACTGGACCCCCGGCGAATGGAAAGTTGAGATTCGGCTGGATGGCAGACAGGTTGACCAGGTAGCTTTTAATGTCGAAGGGGACATCCCCGAAGGCGCGGAAGAAACCACCGAAACCGAAGCTGGCGAACCCAGTATTGAAAATCCCACCAATCCGTTTGGCAGCCCACAGGCCACTCCCACTTTTAACGTGGAACAGCCCTCCAATCCCTTTGGAAGCGGCGGCAACTAAGCCCCTGAATGTCTAATTCAGTTTTTTTTGATTAGACACAATTCAGGTATAATTGGTTAAACGATTAAATGACCTCTTGAATAGTAATTTGGAGTTCTTATGGCTGTTGAAACGAGTGTACAAAAAAATTACACCCGGCAACCCATCGAAAATATAGAGGACTTGACTCTCGCTCTCCGTGCCTACTATGTCATCATTTGGCATTTCGTTTGCGGCAGCCTCAGCCTGATTTTTGCGCTGATGATGCTGACTCCATCCACCTTTGAGGATACATTTCTGGAATCCACCGCCAACACGCTGAACAATATCTCTGAGGCAGCCATTTTTCGCTGGTCGCCCGACGGTTTTATTGATGGCTTTTTGCTGATTTTTTTTACAGTCTTTGGGGTCGTCATGTTGGGCCTGATTCCCGGCTTATTTCAACGTCAGGCCCGCGCCCGCTTAGCCAGTCTCGCGCTGAACTACATTGGAGCGCTGCTGAGCGCCTTTTACATGCTGCGCCAGATGACGGTCAATGAAGATTTGCTCCTCAACAATATCGGCGGAAAAGCAGACAACAGCCTATTTGTTGAACGGCTGCTGCAAGGGGCCGAGGTGTTGCCTGTGGTGCTGCTGTTTGGGGTAGCAGCCTGGGCGCTGTTCGGGCAGCGAATCGGGCAGGTTTATAAAGAAACACTCGACCAGCGAGAAGCGATTTTTGCTTATCTTTATATCTCGCCCTATCTGCTGCTTGCCAGCATTTTTACAATTGGCCTGCTGGGAATGGCATTTTATCTCAGCTTCAATGACCTTGACCTGTACGGGCCGGTCAACTGGGTAGGACTGGAAAACTATCAAGAAGCGTTAAGCGATGAAAAATTCCTGATCGCTATTTCTAACGTGGTCTGGTACGCGCTGATTGTGGTCGTTGCACAGACCATTATTGCTTTTGGGCTGGCCGTCCTGATGAATGAAAAGTTCGGCGGGCGGCGGTTTTTCCGCACCCTGTTTTATGCCCCCAGTGTCACCTCCTCCGTTGTTATTTCATTGATATTCCTGTGGCTGTTTAGTGGACGCGGCTTCATCAACCAGATTGTGTTTAACTGGTTGGGCTTAGGCGGATTCATAGAAAGTCTGGGGATCCGCGTGCCGCCGGGCAGCCCCGGCTTGCAGTGGTACAACACCCCTGACCGCCTGGGCGACATCAGCTATCTCCGACCTTTCTTCGGGGATACGTGGTTTTATGTGTATGGACTGCTGTTTTTGCTGCTGGCTATCCTGATGGGGTCACGGGTAGCAGTCTGGCTCAGGCAAAATGCCTACAGTCAAAAAGCCGCCCAAACCGTGTTAATAGTCACGGCAGCCGCGACGGTGATTCTGGTCGGGCTTTACGCCGCGTGGCAGGGTTTGGACAGCACGCAGGAAATTGTCCGTTCCTCAATTTTGTTATCTGCGGTAGGGCTGGTGATTGGCGCAGTCGTTATGAACCGGATGAAACTGGCCGAACCTTCCGCCTATGCAGTTCGCAGTACCCTGATGGGAGGGGCGATCTGGATGGCCGTCATCATCGTGGCGAATTTTATTCTTGGCGGCAGCATCAACGACATTAACGCGGGAGTCATTGCCATCGGCGGCACGTTATTCGGGCTGCTGGCGGGCGCGGTGGCTGCCAGTGTGTCATACATCCAGAGCCGGAAACCCCAACAGGAAATTCTCGTCAGCGAAAATCCAACCCCCGTAGAGCGTATTTCTGAAATTGGCGGGGTGGGGCTACCTGTGCTGCTGGCCGTCCTGCTGGCGGTGGGTGCGTGGATTGCCACCAAAGCCTACGGCTTAAATGAGGGGTCGAATCTGGGCGACAAGGAATTTGATGCTCTGCTCATGCGCGGCCCCAGCGTCGCTTTTATGACTATCATGCTGCAAAACGTATTTACCACCGCCCCCACGTTTATGCTGATGTATCTGGCCGCCCTGCAAGATGTTTCGCCTTCCCTGTATGAAGCGGCACAAATTGACGGCGCAAATCCCTGGCAGCGATTTACAAAAATCACTGTCCCTCTGCTGCGTCCGGTCACACTGCTGGTCATCGTGCTGAGTACCATTGGCACGCTGCAACTCTTTGACCAGATTGCCATCATCACACGCGGCGGCCCTATTGATACCACTCTTGTTCCCGTTTACCTGATTTACACGACGGCCTTAGGCAGTCAGATTCAGGCGCGGGTAGGATACGCTTCGGCAATGGCATTTATTCTGGGCGCGATTATTTTTGCCTTTACTTACATTCAGCGCCGCTATATTGAAGAAGGAACGGAGGGGTATTAAACATGGCTGCCATTACCCGAAAACCCGCTGTGCAGTTGGATACCCGTATCTTCACGAGCATTTTCCGTTATATCCTCCTGGTTGTGATCGGGTTAATTTTCATCATGCCGTTCCTGCTGGCCTTTCTGGGCGGCTTCAAAACAGACCGCGAAATTTTTGACTTCCCGCCGCGCATTTTGCCGGATGGATGGACGGGGCAGGGACGGTTTGAAGGGGAAAATGCCGAATCGCGTTATTCCTTGACGGACCTGTTCAGCGATGAACTTATCCCCTTTACTTCGGATGCTGTCACCACTGACCCGCGTGACCTTTCCCAATCCCCGTTCCGGCTGCGTGGGGAATCACAGGTCGGCTGGACGGTGCGCGACCAGTATGGCCTTTCCAACTGGGTAAATGTATTTAAAGCCGGAGAATGTCGGGAAGGCTGGTTAGGCGGCTACTGCTTCCCCTACTGGCTGTGGAACAGTGTTTTCCTGGCAGTCATCAACGTGACCACCCGCGTTTTTCTGGCGACGATGGCCGGATACGCTTTTGCCCGTATGAATTTCCCCGGTAAAAATGTGGTTTTTACCTTCATGCTGGCAACGCTGATGATTCCCGGCGCGGTCACGCTCATTCCGGGGTATGTGCTGATTGCAGATATAGGATGGGTTGGTACGTTCTGGTCGCTAGTGATTCCAAGCGCGGTAGAGGTGTTTGGCATCTTTTTGATGACACAATTCCTCAAGTCCATCCCGAAAGATTTGGAGGAAGCCGCCCGCGTGGACGGGGCGACTCAGTGGCAAATCATCTGGAAAATTGTCATTCCTCTGGTGCGTCCGGCGCTGATTGTGCTGGCGATTAACGCTTTCCAGGGGTCATGGAACAACTTCCTGACGCCGCTTCTGTATCTGCGCGGCGATCCCGCCATTTTTACCCTGCCGGTGGGGTTGCAATACTTCCAGCAGAACTTCCGTCAGCAGTGGAATCTAACCCTTATCGGTTCAATGTTTAACGCGATTCCCGTGCTGGTAATTTTCCTCATCTTCAACCGCTATTTTGTTGAAGGGGTAAGTTACGCGGGAGTTAAGGGTTAACTTTATGAGTTTGCTGTGGCGAGCCATGGTTGCCTGGTGGGATGACATGATTGATTTTTTCATTGTCAACCTGCTCTGGCTCGCCCTGTCCTTAACCGTGATTGGGATTCCTCCGGCGCTGGCTGCCATGTACCAGATGGCCGCCCATTCCGTCGAACGCGATTTAGTGGATTGGCGGAAGTTTATCACAGCCTTCCGCCAGCATTTTTTCGCGGCGTGGCGCTGGGGCATGTTGCAACTGGTCATTTATGGCATAGGAGGGTTCAACTTTCTGTACTATGCTCAGGCGGAAGGCGGATTCTGGGTGGTGCTGCGGGTGGTCTGGTTTGCGGTGCTGGTCGGGCTGACCGTGTTAAATATCTTCTACTGGCCGTTTTACTTTCAGGAAGATGACCGCCGCCTGAAAAATACCTACCGCAACATTCTGGTGATGCTGACCGTTCACACCGGACGCGCCGCGTTTGTGGTGGTTTTTACGGTCATATACGGGGTGTTTTCTGTGGCGACGGGGGTACTGCTGACCTTTGCCACTATGCCGCTTATTACTTTACTGGCGACCCTTCTGGTGTACGATGTGCTGAAACCACACCGCCAGACGCCGCTTATCTCCCGGTAACAAGATTAAACATAGAAACCATGAACCCTTGCCTTATATACTATAGGAACAAAAAAACTAAAACTGGTAAGTTCCAATGGCAACAATAAAAGACGTGGCGAAGGCTGCGGGGGTTTCCACAGCCACTGTTTCTTATGTTTTAAACGGGACCAAGCGCATTGGGGAAGAAGTGGAACAACGGGTGCGGCTGGCTGCCGAAATGCTGCAATATCATCCCAACGCGGCAGCCCAGAATTTACGGCGTTCGCAAACCCATGTCATCGGGTACGAACTTCCGATTCCGCTGCCCGGAGATATGTCCCTTTTTATGCAGCGTTTTACCTATGACCTGACGCTGGCCGCAGAAAGTTACGGCTATCACCTCATCACCTTTGCGCCTACGGATGTCCGTCAGCCGTTGAATATTTACCAGCAGTTGATTCTTTCCAGCCGCATTGACGGGTTTGTGATTTCTAATACCAACTGGCGGGACGAGCGTTTGAAATTTTTGCTGCAAAACAATTTCCCCTTTGTTTCCTTCGGGCGCTCCGACCTTGAACTGGAATTTCCCTACGTGGATGTGGACGGCTACGAAGGGATTCATCAGGTGATGGAACACCTGCTGAGGCTGGGGCATCGGGAAATCGCTTTTATTGGCTGGCCGGAGGGGTCATTTAGCGGGGACAGCCGTTACAGCGCCTATCGGGACTGCCTGCCGGGCGTGCCGCGTGTGCGCCGCGTGAAAAATGACATCGAACAGGGCTATTACGCCGCCAAATCCCTGATGGAAAATCCGCCGACGGCGCTGGTATGTGTCAGCGACGTGTTAGCTATTGGCGCAATGCGCTACCTGGCAGAAGCCAATTACCGGATAGGGGTAGATATAGCCGTAACCGGATTCGATGATACGCCGCTTGCCCAGTACATCACCCCGCCCCTGACCAGCGTCCAGCAGCCTATTCGTGAGGTAGTCAAAAACCTGATTGATATGCTGGTGGCAGCCATGGAACAAACGCCTGCGCCGCCAGAACGTCATCTGCTCCTTAAACCCAGTCTCATTGTTCGACAAAGTACATTACCTTAGAGTGAAGGCCTATGAAACCGGAAATACGTACCTGGAAACTTACCGAAAAACCCTTTAACCCTACCCACCTGTTCCACAGCGAAACCGTTTTTACACTGGGGAATGGGTATCTGGGCAGCCGCGCCACTTTTGAGGAAGGCTACCCACAGGAAATTGCCGCAACGCTTGTGCATGGCATTTTTAACCATCATGAGCAGGACTTAGTGCCGGATTTAGCCAACGTTCCCGCCTGGTTTGCCATGCAGATTACGGTGGATGGAGAGCGTTTTTCCCTCAGCGAAGGCCGCATTTTTGGCTATGCCCGCGAACTGGATATGCAAAACGGGATTTTATGCCGTCAGGTGTTATGGCAGTCGCCCCGGGGCAAACTCATGCGTTTTGCTTTTGAGCGTTTCACCAGCATGGCCGACCCGCATATTCTGGCGCAGCAGGTGACAATTACCGCGCTGGATGAAGTGGAAACGCTGGAATGTGTGCTGTTTTTTAATACCGATACCGCCCTGAACTTTGCTTATACCACCGAAGGCGCAGTACCGGTTTCCCACTGGAAAAATGTGATGGCGGGCAACCCTACCTCGAATCAGGCCGCCTGGCAGGGGGAAACTACACAAAGCGGCTACCATGTTGGGATGCAGCAGCAGGTCAGCCTTGACCGTGCAGACGTTCAAATCGGGGCGGTTGACCATACGAATCACTTTCAGACGAGCTTAAAACCGGAGCAAAGTATCACTGTTACCCGTCTGGTCAGTATTGCTACCAGCCGCGACACGCAAAATCTGCCCCACTTTTTGGATGAAAAGCTAAAACAGGCAGTGGCAAAAGGGTATGAAACCCTCAAAAGTGAACATACCGCAGCATGGGCAAAAATCTGGGAAGATATGGACATCCAGATTGAGGGCGATGAATTTGTACAAAAAGCGGTACGTTTTGCCGCCTATCAGTTGATTATCGCCGCCCCGCAGCATGATGAACGGGTCAGCATTGGGGCAAAAACGCTCAGCGGCCCCGGATACAAAGGGCATGTGTTCTGGGATACAGAATTATTTATGCTGCCGCCGTTCACCCTCACTCAGCCCTATATTGCCCGCAACCTGCTGATGTATCGGTATCACAACCTGCCGGGGGCGCGTAAAAAAGCCAGAGATGAGGGTTTTCTGGGGGCAATGTATCCCTGGGAAAGCACGGATACGGGCGAAGAAACCACCCCCAAATGGACTCTGCCGGATAAAGAAGGCAACCGGATTCGCATCTGGACGGGCGACCATGAGCAGCACATTTCCACAGATATTGCCTATGCCGTCTGGCAATACTGGCAATGGACGGGTGATGATGACTTTTTTGCGAATTACGGCGCGGAAATCCTTCTCGATACGGCGGTGTTCTGGTACAGCCGCGTCGAATGGAATGAAGAAAAACAGCGCTACGAACTCTCGCAGCAAATTGGGCCGGATGAATATCACGAGAATATTGATAATTCGGTTTACACCAACCGAATGGTCGTATGGCATCTGCAACATGCCTTTAAAACGCTGGAATGGCTCAGCGCTCATCGGCCAGAAAAAGCGCAGGCGCTGCTTTCCGCGCTGAATATCTCGGAAGAAGTGCGGGCAAAATGGCAGGACATCATCGAAAAGATGTATATCCCGCGTTACGAGCCGTTAAATGTGTATGAGCAGTTTGAAGGCTTTTTTGACAAAGCGGAAATCAACCTTGACCTGTATACGCCGCGTGTGACGGCGATGGATGTCGTTCTGGGACACAAACGCTCCAACGCTTCTCAGGTCATTAAACAGGCCGATGTGGTGATGCTGATCGCGCTGCTGGGGGAAGAACTGGGCGACTACGATGAACTGATGCGAAACTGGCAGGTGTATGTTCCCCGCACCGCGCACGGATCGTCGCTCAGTCAGGCCATGCACGCCTGGGTTGCGGCACGCTTGGGGCTGGTCGAAGAAGCCTATGAACACTGGGTTGAAGCGGCAGGCATTGACCTGCAAGATACCAAAGGCAACGTCCGCGATGGGATTCACGGGGCGGCCAACGGCGGGCTGTATCAGGCGCTACTGTTGGGTTTTGCGGGCTTGCAGCTTGACGACGAACAGGGCTGGAAAGTTGAACCCGTTCTGCCCCCCTGGTGGAAGTCCATGTCCTTCTCATTTTATTATCGCGGCGAAAAGCAGCGAGTCACCATAACCCAGTAGCCAGTAGGGGCGGGGACAAGGGCAGTGATGCCCGATTCCCGCCTCATCTATAAGCGTTAATGCCGCACTAAAGCGCGGCGTTTATTACATCGTGAGGTATCCGTGTTTGCATAAGGCGCTTGTTCCTGCCCCTACTACTGCGGTACACCCCAGTATCGCAATCCCACACCGCCGCTAATCAACAGCAACGACCCATCGGCGTTAAAATCCAGCCAAAAACCTGGATACTGGAGTTCAAAGGTATGCAGCAGCGCTCCGGTCTGAAAATCCCATAGATAGACCTGCTTATCTTCGGTCAGTCCGGCGACCAATCCCGCCTGCGGCTGAACCGCCAGGTCAATAAACGGTATCGGATTCTCCCCTAAGGGCGATTCGACGGATTCCCCCGTTTCAAAGTTGGTGATTTGCAGCCTGAAGGGGTCGCTCACCACCTGCACTAAGGTTGATCCAACCGTTTCAAAAACCTGAGCGAAGGTGGCCGCCCCAAGCGTTTCAGGAACACGGCTTTCACCCACATAGTAAGATGAAAACAAGCCTTCTCCCACGCTGTTTTTGTACCGTCCTACCCCTTCACTTTCGTCGGCTGTATAGACCGTTCCATCCGTGACATCGGTAAAACTATCACTGGCGGGGTCGTAAACATATTGCGAAGAAGAAGCGGCGGCCTGTCTTGGGGAAATCATTGAAACGAACCCGGTTTCAGAAATAGGAAAGGCCAGCCCTTCCATTTCGCCTAATGCCCGAATCCGATCTCCGCCCTGAAGTTGAGCGTAGCCGTTGAAAGTAGCAGGCAGCCCATCTTCATCAAAATTTTCGCCCGAAACGCCGGCGGTGACGGCTTCAAAAGCCCCTAATTGTGTAGAAAACAGCGCCGACTCGTCATCGGCTGTCAACCACAGCGCGTATTCTCCTGCCTCATTTTGATAAATAACCGCGTCATAAATGGGTGCATCGGGTGGAACGACCTGCGGTTTTTGAATCAGGGTTATCATCTCGTCTTTGGAACGCAGCAGCGGGTCACGGTAGCCGGACGGGTTGAGATAGTCCCACAGATGCACATCCACAAAAAAGGTCAATAAACCCCGTGAGGTAAAAACAAAAGCGAACGGCCCTTGAATCAGGGTGTAAGCGTACCCCAGGCGGCCATATTGTTCTCCGGTTTCAACATTCCAGAAATAAAGATGACTCCAATCGGGCCGACGGGATGGCCCAACCGCGTTGTCCCTGCCTGTCAGCACCGTGCTATCCGGGTTAAAAGCCAGTGTCCCAACCGGAAATTGGGTAGCAATCAGGCGGGTTTGTAGGGAATTGAGGTCGATTATCTGGATGCCTTCAGGCACAGCCAGCGCTAACCGCGTTCCGTCCGGGCTAAAAGCGATGCCCTGCTCTGGCCGCGTTTCAAACGTTAAGAGGGGCGTATCCAAACGAGAGGAATCATAGAGGGCGCGTGTCTCTGTATGCCATAGAATGAGTTTTTTTCCATCCGGTGACCAATACATACGAAAACCAGGCAGGTTTTCATCAATCAACAGTTCGGTAATTTGAGTTACGTTGGCGGGAGTCATCGGGACAACATTTTGAGGGGGCATCAGGGGTAGGGTGTCCTGTGCGACGGCGGGTAAAAATGTGGAGAGCAAAAACAGCAGTAAAAAAACTTTTTTCATTGAAAAGTTCCCTGTTCATACGAAACAGTAATAGATTAACACAGAGTCAAACTCCGTGTCAGGATATGCTTTTGCAGTTTGGGTGGTGTGAATTTATCCGAGTGCCAATACCTGCTCTACTGTGATGGCATGTAACCCATCACAAAAAAGATGAGCATGGCCTACACGCTCTTTGGGGCCAATCCCCACACATTTCATGCCCGCTTGCAGGGCAGCGTCAACGCCTGCTTCCGCATCTTCAAACACCACACATTCCGTCACGGGCAGGCCAAACCCTCCGGCGACCCACACAAATAAATCAACGGCGGGCTTGGTATTGATGACCGCGTAGCCATCGCCAAGCACATCAAACAAATCCGCGACCTGCAAGCCATCCAGCACGGTACGCGCGTTTTTGCTGGCTGACCCTAATCCCAGTTTAATCCCCTGCTGGCGGGCAGCCGCCAGAAATTCACGCACCCCCGGCAGCAAATCGCTGGCCGTAGTTGCCGTAATGAGTTGCCGGTAGTAATTATTTTTCCGATCCATCCACGCCTTTGCTGTTGCCTCGTCAAGCTGACGCTGCCCCCGCAAAAAACGCCGGAAACTCTCCTCCCGTGAGACTCCACGCAGTGCTTCGTTATCCTCGCGGCTGAATTGAATCCCCTCATCATCTGCCAGGCGTTTCCATGCCTGAAAATGATATTCGGCGGTGTCTGTAATCACCCCATCCAAATCGAAGATAAATCCCTTGAGCATACTCATTTAATCGTTTAACCCATGCTTTTACTCTATTATAACGGGTTGTATTAACTTTTCCATTTCAATCTTTTGCAAGCGCTAAACTCCGCTATATAATTTAGCTCGCAGACAGATTAAATTTACTTGAGGAAAGGTGAATATGTTGAAGAGAGTTTTTTTGCTCCTGGTGGTGCTGGTTGTTGCTGTTCCTATGGCTTACGGCGGAAACAGCGGCCTTCTGCAAGAAGGCGAAGGCGAAGTGTCGATTGTGGCGTGGCCGGGCTACATTGAACGCGGCGAAACCGACCCCAATTATGATTGGGTAACTGATTTTGAAGAAGCGACGGGCTGCAAGGTGAACGTCAAAACGGCGGCCACATCGGATGAAATGGTTGCGCTGATGAACGAAGGCACGTTTGACCTTGTAACGGCTTCCGGTGATGCCAGTTTACGGCTGGTCGCGGGCGGGCGTGTGCAGGAAATTGATATTTCCCGGATTCCAAGCTGGGATACCGTTGATGACCGTCTGAAAGAAGCACCCTGGCACTTTGTGGATGGCAAACATTACGGTGTGCCGTACCAGTGGGGCGCCAACGTTTTGATGTACAACACGGAAGTTTTCCCCGAAGCTCCGCAAAGCTGGAACGTGGTTTTTGAAGAACAGGAACTCCCCGATGGTGAAAGTAATGCCGGACGGGTACAGGCATATGACGGCCCGATTTATATCGCGGACGCCGCATTGTATCTGATGCACAATAATCCCGATCTCGGTATTACCGACCCCTACGCGCTTGACCGTGACCAGTTTAACGCGGCGCTCGATTTGCTGCGCCAGCAGCGTGAAATTGTCCCCCGCTACTGGCACGATGCCTTCATTCAGATGGATGACTTTGTAAATGAAGGCTTTGTCGCCTCCAGTTCATGGCCGTTCCAGGTGAATCTGCTGAAAGCACAGGGTGCCCCCATTGAAAGCACGATTCCTGTTGAAGGGGCGACAGGCTGGGCGGATACCACAATGATGCATGTCAATGCACCGCACCCCAACTGCGCTTATATGTGGCTGGAACACTCGCTGAATCCGAAGTTGCAGGGCGACCTGGCTTCCTGGTTTGGTTCTGTTCCGGCTGTTCCGACTGCCTGTGAAGGCAACGAACTGCTGGGGCCGGATGGCTGCACCATCAACGGGTTTGAAAACTTTGACAAAATCCACTTCTGGAAAACACCGACCACCGACTGCGGTGATGATCGTGGCGAAGCCTGTGTTCCCTATTATGAATGGGTCACAAGTTACATTGCGATTATCGGCGGGCGGTAAACTTTCCCCTTAAAAACAGCCCTGACTCCTGTTTGGAGTCGGGGCAAGGGTACTCTCCCCAACTTAAATTTCATAGGAAGCACAGATGATGGAATACAAATTGTGGATTAATGGGCGCTGGACAGACAGCCACAACGGGAGTCGGATGAGCATCGAAAATCCGGCAACGGGTGAAAAAATCGCTGAAGTGGTGGATGCCAGCCGTGAAGATGTCAACGCCGCAGTTCAGGCGGCTCATACAGCCTTTTATGATGGACGCTGGTCAAAACTGACCCCCGGCGAGCGTTCAAACGCCATCTGGAAACTGGCCGATTTGCTGGCGGCCAGAGCCGAAGACTTTGCCCGCGTGGAATCGGAAAATACGGGCAAACCGTATGCGATGGTCAGCCTGGGGGCAGATTTACCTTTCAGCGTAGATAATTTGCGCTTTTTTGCGTCGGCAGCACGCGACACACACGGCTTTTCCTCCGGTGAATACATGCGGGGGTATTCCTCAATTTACCGCCGTGAGCCTGTAGGGGTTGTGGGACAAATCGCCCCCTGGAACTATCCCCTGATGATGGCAATCTGGAAAATTGGGCCCGCGCTGGCGGCAGGCTGTACAATTGTACTGAAACCTGCCCCGACCACTCCCCTTACCACCCTCATGCTGGCCGAACTCATTCAGGAAGCTGGAATCCCTGACGGGGTAGTCAATATTATTTCTGGCGGAAATGACACCGGACAGGCACTGGTGGAACACCCGGATGTACGGATGGTCAGCCTGACAGGTTCGACCAATACAGGCAAAAAAATCATGAAAACGGCGGCCGATACCCTCAAACGGGTGCATCTCGAACTGGGCGGCAAAGCACCGTTTATCGTGTTTGATGATGTGGATGTGGAAAATGTAGCTGCTGTTGCCGCCCTGACCTCTACCTTTAACACCGGACAGGACTGCACCGCCGCGACACGGGTTTACGTGGCCGAAAACCGCCGTTCGCAGGTGGAAGAAGCCATTGTTGAAGCCATGCGGAATGTCAAAATCGGCCTGCCATTTGACGAAGGGGCAGCCATGGGCCCCCTCATTTCCAGTGTTCAGCGCGAACGGGTAAAGGGCTTTGTGGAACGGGCGAAGGCTTCCGGCGCAAAAATTGTCACGGGCGGCGGCGTACCGGATGGATTCGCCAACGGGTACTATTTTGAACCCACCGTGATTGTGGACGCCGACCAGAACTCCGAAATCATTCAGCAGGAAGTTTTTGGCCCTGTGCTGACGATTAGCTCCTTTAAAGACGACACAGAAGCGGTGCGGCTGGGCAATGATGTGCTGTACGGGCTGGCAGCGTCGCTGTGGACAAGAGACATCGGGCGGGCGATGCGAATCGCGGCAGAATTGGAATTTGGCACGGTCTGGATTAACGACCATATCCCGCTAACTTCCGAAACCCCACACGGCGGCTTTAAACAGTCTGGTTTTGGCAAAGACCTGTCCGCCGAGGCCGTCAACGATTACCGCATTACCAAACATGTGATGATAAAGAATACATAGTATGAGCGACAAGCCTGCGGTGGCCGTCCGTTTTCGGGATGTTTCCCGTCATTTTGGGGAAGTCAAAGCGGTAGACCACCTGAATCTCGACATTTACGACAAAGAATTTTTTTCCCTGCTTGGCCCTTCGGGGTCAGGCAAAACGACCAGCCTGCGCCTGATTGCCGGATTTGAACATCCCTCCTCCGGTGTGATTGAGCTTTACGGCCAGAACGTGACACAGCTTCCCCCTTATGAACGGGATGTGAACACCGTTTTTCAGGATTATGCCCTTTTCCCGCATATGAATATCTGGCAGAACATCGCTTACGGGCTGATGGTCAAAAAAGTTCCGCGAAAAGAACGGGATATGCGGGTCGCGGAAGCGCTGGAAATGGTGCGCCTCACCGGAATGGAAAAACGCAAACCGTCACAGCTTTCCGGCGGGCAGCGTCAGCGTGTGGCACTGGCGCGGGCGCTGGTCAATCATCCCCGTGTGCTGCTGCTGGATGAACCGCTTGGGGCGCTTGACCTCAAACTGCGCCAGCAGATGCAAATTGAATTGAAATCCATCCAGCAGCGCGTGGGCATTACCTTTATCTATGTCACTCACGATCAGGAAGAAGCCCTGACGATGAGTGACCGTCTGGCCGTGTTTAATCACGGCAAAATTGAACAGGTGGGTTCGCCTTCCGAAGTGTACGAAAATCCGGCCACCAGTTTCGTCGCCAGTTTTGTAGGCATTTCTAATATTCTTAGCGGCGCAGCAGCCGAAAAAATCACCGGGACTCCCCAATCGTTTTCGATACGTCCTGAAAAAATTCGGATCTGTCCGCCTGATTCCCCCGTGCCGGAGGAGTCGTGTGGAATCAACGGCACGGTGCGGGATGTGATTTATCTGGGGGTGAACACCCGCTACCTGATTGAAATTGGCGAAGGGGTAGACATCAGCGTGGTGCAGCAAAATCTGGAATTCACGTCAATGGATGTGCTGGCGGCGCGGGGGCGTCCAGTTAAACTCATCTGGCAGCGCAGCCATAACCGTCCGGTCATTACTGAGGGATAACTTATGGCTGCCATTACACGCAAACCCTCCCTTTCGCGCCAGATTGCTAATTTTTTCTATCAGCATCCTTCCCTGAGTCTGTTTTTGCTGCTGCTACCGCCGCTTGCCTGGCTGCTGGTGGTGTATATCGGGTCGCTGGCGGCGCTGCTGGTGCAGAGTTTTTACACCATCGATCCGATGTCCATGCTCGTGAAAGAAGAATTTACCTTTGCCACCTACGAAGAACTTTTTACCGCCGCCAATCTGGACGTAATTAAACGCACGGTTTATATGGCGGCGGCGGTCACAGTAGGTTGTGCGGTGCTGGCCTTCCCCCTGGCCTATTACATGGCACGGTACGCTACCCCTCGTATGAAAGGGCTGTTGTATCTGGCCGTGATGCTGCCCCTGTGGTCAAGTTATCTCGTGCGGGTCTATGCCTGGCGTCTGATTCTGGTCAAAGAGGGGGTCATTAACAGCATTTTTGAGCAGTTGGGGCTGGAGTCGATCGTCGAATGGGTAATTGACCGCCCTTATATCGGTGGCACAGGAACATCGCTCGCCTCTACCTATCTGGGTATGTTTCTGGTGTTTGTGTATATCTGGCTGCCCTACATGATTCTGCCGATTCATGCCGCGCTGGAACGTGTCCCCAAATCTCTCATTGATGCGTCTAGCGATTTAGGCGCCCGTCCGGGATATACCTTTCGGCGGATAATTTTCCCCCTGGCTTTTCCGGGGGTGGTAGCGGGTTCAATTTTCACGTTTTCGCTGACCCTGGGAGATTACATTGTGGCACGAGTTATCGGAAATTCAGTGTATTACATCGGGCCGGCGGTGTCGTCCAATTTAAGTTTTAATATCCCGCTTTCGGCAGGTTTTACGGTGGTGTCGGTCGTCATCATGGTGCTGTACCTGATGGCCGCCCGCAGGTTAGGAGCGTTTGATGCCCTCTAAAGCTGGATGGGGTTTAAAACTGGCGGTTATCGGCATTATTCTATTTCTGCATTTTCCGGTGTTGCTGATTATCCTGTACTCGATGTCCGAAGAAACCGGAACATTTGAATTTCCGCCGCGTGATTTTACGCTGCAATGGTTTCAAACGACCTGGGAAAATGACAGCTTTCGGGATGCGCTGCTGCTGTCGCTGCAAGTGGCGGCTATCGCCACCTTGATGGCAATTGTGCTGGGAACACTGGCCGCCGCCGCCCTGTATCGCAGCCGCTTTTTTGGCAAAGAAACTATTTCGCTGCTGATTATCCTGCCGATTGCACTGCCGGGCATTGTCACCGGTATTGCGCTGCGTTCGGCGTTCAGTCTGGCGGATATAAATTTCAGCTTCTGGACGGTGGTAGTCGGTCATGCCACCTTTTGTATTGTGACCGTATACAACAATGTGATTGCCCGTTTCCGGCGCACGTCGTATTCTCAGATTGAGGCTTCGATGGATTTAGGGGCGTCGGCGTTTCAGACGTTTCGCTATGTGGTGCTGCCTCATATTGCTACGGCGCTGCTGGCGGGGGCAATGCTGGCCTTTGCACTGTCTTTTGATGAAATTGTCGTGACGACCTTCACGGCAGAACCCGGCAGGGATACGCTACCTATCTGGATTCTGAATAAACTAACCCGCCCGCGTGACCGTCCTGTAACCAATGTGGCCGCCGTATTTGTGATTGCAACGACCACGATTCCGATTTTGCTGGCCTATCGGCTGACCACCCGCAGCAGTGAAGATTAGAAAAATATCGGGGTGAAAAGTCCCGATATTTTTCACATAGGAGGCAAGTCGTCGGCTGCGCCCATACGTTCCAGAATACGGGCAGCGATTTTTCGTACCCGTTCGTCATCATGCAGCAGCGCAATCAGCAGTTCCGCCTCAAAAATCTGACGGTTGACCTGTGAAAAAGCCCGTAGGATGGTTTCGCGCAGTTTGCCGTTTTGAATCGCCAGCCCCATGATTAACCCACGAATCGCTTCGCGGCTGCCAATCGCGGCCAGCACCCGCACCGCCGCTTCTTTGGCATGGCAGTTGACGTTATACAGCGCCGTCACCAACCCCTGCACTGCCTCCCGGCTGCCAATTACTCCCAGCGCGTAAGCCGCCGCCTGCTGTGATTCCTCATCTACTTTGTCATCCTGAAGCACCGATGTTAGTGCTTGAACCGCCGCTTTGCTCTGCTGGCTGATCCGCTTCAGTGTGGAAACGATCCGACGGCGCAGTTCTTTATCCTCATACTGCTGAAGGGCTTCCAGCAGCCCTGATACCGCCGATTCATACTCTGAGTCTATCGGTTTATCGACTGCCATGTAATGTTCCGTCAATAACAATTTTCACAATTATATAACGCTCCTTTTCTAAATTCAACTAATAGGGAAAATCTTAATTCAGCCTACATTGAGTATTCTCACTCTATCAATGGTATATTTACAGCGACTATTTCAGGAATGGGATTGATGCTGCGACTGTTACTTATAGCTGCTTTTTTTGTTTTTCCTCTCCCACAGCCCATCACAATTCATATTCTGGTGGGGCGCAGCATAAATGAAAGTCAGGCGGAACAGTTGGCGGCGCTGGCTGATGACTTTCATTCCAACCATCTAAAAATCGTCTTTGACCTCCCTGAGTCGGAAAAAACGCTCGAACTGTCTGTAACAAATCCCCCGCAGATCGTCGGCCCTCTTGGGATTGGGGAGTTGCATAAAAGCCAGTGGGCTGATTTAACACCTTTTATCGAAAAAAACGGCTATTCGCTGGCACGTTTTTATCCGGCCAGTCTGCTGCCGCTTGAAGTTGACCATCAGCAAATTGGCCTGCCGTTTGGGGTGTATCCGTCGATGCTGTTTTATAACGCTGAACTTTTTGAGGAAGCGCTTATCGCTCCTCCTCCGCACGAATTTGGCAGCCCCACATGGACATTTGAGACCTTACGAGAAATGTCCCTTGAATTGACGCTTGATGACAATGGGTATGCGGCTTCTGAGCCAGCCTTTGACCCTTCCATTACGATTCAATGGGGGTTTGATGATTCATGGGCATCTCTGCGGGAATATGTCTCGCTGTGGGGTGCTGATGCGCGGATTCTGGATGACCCACTCACCCAACAGGCGATTGAGTGGTACGACAACGGGCTGCACCGTGAACACTTTATCCCTGATGTAAATGAATCGGAGTCGCTCTATGGGACAGGGATTTCTAACCCGTTCGAGTCCGGTCAGCTTGCCATGTTTTACAGCCATAGCTGGTTTTTGTTCCGCGAAGCCCCGTATTTTGAATTTGCATGGGATATAGCCGCCATACCCACCGCACCGGATGGTTCGGTGAACCCCCGGATTCATGTGGATGCGTTTGCCATCCCCGCCGCAGCCGCCCATCAGGAGGAGGTATGGCAGGTGTTCAGTTGGCTGCTCGCACCGGAACAACAAATTAAATTATGCCGCATTTTTGGCTGTATTCCGGCAGATGAGGCCTTAAAGGAAAGCACCGCCGCCGCTATCCACAACTCATTCCCCAGCATAGACACGGATGTGATTTTTGAGTCGATAGACTATGCGGCTATGATGCCCAACCCGGAAAGCTGGCTGCCCAACGACGCGGAATCGCTGCTAAATGACTTTTTTTATGACCTGCAAAATGGCAGCATCGACAATCTGGACGCAGCGCTGGCGGATTTACAGCTACGGGTGAAAGCGCTGGATGACGATTAAATCAGCGCCTCTATCCACTGTTTTATGATGCCATCAAAAGAAGTATTGATTATTTTGACTAAGGCAGCACGGGCAGGTGGGAATGGCACACGCTGAGCGACTTCCAGCATTTCATTCCATTTTTCCAGAAAAAAGCGGCCTTCATACAGCAAAAACAGAGGCTTATCATAGGCTTTGCCCTGAAAATACCCATTTAAAAAGGCATCTGACATCCGGTGAATCACCCTATCCGACGGCAGCAGCCGCAGCGATAGAATTCGCTGTTTGCGGGTTTTCATGCCGGCGGTGAATTTGCCGATGTCATAGTAGGGGCTATCGACAAATTCCAGCGCGGTATCCAGTCCCATCAGGCGCTCCTCCGGCAGCACCATTAAGTTCCGCAGATGAAAATCGCCATGCGTCCATACATAGGGGGTATCTTGAATCTCACTCAGGCGTTTGTGGGCTTTTTCCCATTGGGGAAACCGGCTCAGGTCAGCACCCCGACTTTTTAAAATGGCACTTTCACTCTGGATTATTTTGAAGGTGTCTGCCGGGGTTGTGATGCGGCTCTGCTCCGGTTTATTTAAAGGAAGCTGATGCAGCCAGTGTAACCACTGCCCCGCCCGTTCCATCATGGCGGCGGTACGTTTTTGCTGTGCCGGATTCAGGAGCTTCAGCCCGCTAAAATAAGCCTGATACAGCGCTTGCCCCTCCACATAGTCCATGACGATGGCATTTAATTCCGGCAGGTAAAATTTGACGGGCAGCGAACACAAATTTTTATCCGGCTGCTGATTAAAATGCTCGTATACCATCACCAGACTGTTATATTCCCGTTTGCCGCGTATAATGAGTTCTTCGGACTGCCAGGAGACTTCCGGCGTGGTCTGGTCGGGGAAATGCACTATTTTGACGACGAGTTTTGCTTCGTCCCCCCCGCGCACCTGAATAAGATATAAGGTACTCCAGGGCATATAGAGCATCAGTTCGGCAGGAGCAGCCAGTTCCCAGGGCTGTTGGGTCTGCTGGCGAAGGGAGTCCAGGACGGCTTGCGCTACCACATCAGGCGGTAGAGAGGCACTCATACAGGGTTATTTCCTTTCACGGGGTTTCTGAATTTTTTACGAATTGTTACAAATTTCAAACGACTTTCCGGCCTTCCGAAGTACCCAAATCCATAAAAATGAGCTAAGATGACTTCATTGTTCTCATACTACCCTATCATAAAATACTAAAAATGCAGAGCGCGGCTTCCAAAATATTTCTTTTTTGAAAACAATATACATTAAAATAGAAGCATTGTTACGCCAGTATAGCCATTGAGGAGTTTCATGGAACTCAGAACCTATATCAGTATACTCATGCGGCGGTGGTGGATTATTGTCCCCTTAATGTTTATTTCGCTCACGGGGTCTTTTCTGTTTGCCTATTCGCAAACACCCATTTATGAAGCCACCTCCAAGTATGTAGCTACCCTGAGTCAGAATTTTACTGGCGACAGCGACGCTACAATTTACGCTCTGGATACCCTTGCTGGACGCCAGCGCATTTTTGTGACTTATTGCGAGGTCATCATCAGCGACAGTGTACGTCAGGAAGTGTACAAACTGCTCAATTTGAATCCGGCAGACCCGGCGACGGCTGAAACCCTCAAAGATTACAAAGTCGTCTGTACGAATCTTCCTGAAACCAATATTCTCCTGCTCACCGTACAGGGGCCTTCGCCGCAGCTTGTGACCAGCATGAATGAAGCGATTGGGCTGGTGGGCATGGCACACGCCAATCAACTTTACGCTTATTTCCCTGTTCAGCGTCTTGATGCGGTGTATCTGGCAGAAGATCCGGTTTCGCCTAAATATATGCAAACCGGAGCGCTGGGCGGCGCTTTTGGGTTGATTCTGGGAATCACGGCTGCCCTGATGATTGAATACCTGCGCCGACCGGGGGATGCCCTGCGTGACTTTTCTATCCGCAATATGGAAATTGGCATTTACAACGAACGGTACTTCCGGCAGCGTTTCGCGGAAGAACTGGAACGTGCCAGCATCCGTTTGCGCCCTATCAGTATGGCCGTGTTAAAACTGCATCCTGATGAGGACTTCGCCCTGATACCGGAATCAGCGCAGCGTGTGTTAATTCGCAGCGCCGCGCTCAAGCTGGAAGATAATGTCGGGCAGGGCAATCTGGTGGCCTATTTGCGCGGACAGACCTTTGGGATTCTGCTGGCCGAAACCCCCGGCGAAGAAGCAGTGAACATTCTCAACCGCCTGCATGTGGCAATCCGTTCTCAGGCATTTGAAGCTGAAGGCGGGTTTAAAGCGAACTTCAGCGCCAACAGCGGTCTGGTATCCAGCAGTGGCAGTCTGATGGGCTTTAACGATATGTACGACAAAGCCATGGAAGCCCTTCGGGTAGCGGAACAGAACGGCGATAATACCGTTCACCTTATCAATGCCACCCCGCCGCCGTTCCTTTCTACCCAGGAAACTCAGCAGATTGACTTCCAGCAGCGCCGGAGTGCGTCCAGCCCCTTTTCCGATGATTACGGGGTTGGTTCTGGCTGGGGGCTGGATGATGATGTTCCGATGAACCGTTCCACCACACGGCCAGCACTGGATGAAAACGCGCCTACAGTCACACTTGAACCCAGCGGCAATATCGAGTCGCTTCTGGAAATGGCCGATGAAATGGCACAACCTGACAACCGGACGAGTCAGGTCATGACCGCGCAGGCCGATGACGAAAGTAAAAAACGCGAAGAACTGCGCGAGATGAAACGAAAAGTCAACAGCAGCCTGCTGCGGCGGCTGACCGATAAAGACAGCACCAAAAATAACGAGTAGAGGGAGAAAGGTATGCAATACGCCCAACCCACCCGTCCCTCCCGTTTAATGCGCCTGCGGCGCTGGCTGAACAACGACGGCTTACGGGAACGCCTGTATCCTTTCCTCATCATTGCTGCCGCGTACATGCTGGCTTTGATGGGCGGCTACGCGATTGGGGCAACTAAACTGGGAATTTTTGTGGTCGGCGGTCGATGGAAG
>CAZKZS010000042.1:0-21525 GCA_964557285.1 uncultured Anaerolineae bacterium
CCCGTACAGGCTGTACAACACCCAGATATGCCACGTCGCGGAGGACAGAGCGAATCCCAGATACAGCGCACTATACGCCAGCCACCCGACCAGAATCAATCTGCCGCGCCCCACCCGATCCGAAAGTGTGCCTGCCGGACTGGATAACAGCGCATAAACCAGATTAAACGTGATGAGCATCCCCAGCACCCCCGCGACGCTCAATCCCCGTTCCTGGGCGCGTAAAATCAGAAAAGCATCGGCGGAATTGCCCAGCGTAAAAATCACAATGATGAACAAAAAGGAACGAAAGCGGGGATTCAAATCCTGAAAACGCAGTCCGGCGGGCTGTGCTTTTTTCTGAATCGGCACATCCCGAGCGCCCACCGCCAGCACCAGCACCGCCAGAAATGCCGGAATCATGCTGACCAGCACCAGCGTCTGAAAGGTTTCGCGGCTGAGGGTCAGCGCATCGGATTGAGTCGCCAGCACAATCACCAGCGCAAGCATCAGGCCAATCATGGCGCCGGCAGTATCGCCCGTCCGGTGCAGCCCGAAGGCCGCCCCCCGGTACTGCGGTTCGATGCTGTCCGCAATCAGCGCATCACGCGGCGCGGTGCGAATCCCCTTGCCGACTCTATCAGTAAAACGTACCGCCAGCACCCCGCCCCACGCCGTCACCCCATATAAAAATGGCTTGACTAGCGCTGACAAACTGTATCCGGCAACCGTCAGCCATTTGCGCTGGCCGAGTTTATCCGAAAGCCAGCCGGAAACCCCTTTGAGCAGGCTGGCAGTAGCTTCCGCAATCCCTTCAATCAGGCCGATGGTGCTGGTAGAAACGCCTAATACATTCGATAGGAACAGCGGCAGGAGATTAAAAATCATCTCACTGGAAATATCGGTTAAAAAACTGGTCAGCGTCACCACCCAGACGTTGACCGGAAGTTTCCGCAGGTTCACAGACTCAGCTTTTTGAAAATCCGTTCGGGGATGTTACGGATAATCATCATAATAAACATCCAGAAAAACGGCACATACAAAATATCACGCTCGTTTTTCATCGCCTTGTAAATGGCTTTGCCCACACTGCGCGGGCTGGCATACAGGGGATTTTTTTTCAGATGGGCGGTCATAGGGGTATCCACAAACCCCGGTTTGATGGTCAGCACGGTGACGTTGGATTTGGCTAAGCGGTTGCGTAAGCCCTGCAAAAAAATACTTTTTGCGCCCATCGCTGTACCATAAATATAATTGCTGCCGCGTCCTCTATCCCCCGCGACAGAAGAAATGACCGCAATCACCCCCCGCTTTTGCTCCTCAAAGATGTTGGCAAGGGGCGTCAAAATGGAAACGGTACTCAGGAAGTTGATGTTCATTTCCCTGAGGGTAAGTTCAACACTTTTTTCGGCAGCTTTCTGGTCGGTGAGTGTGCCGTGTGCTACCAGCACGGCATCAATGACCCCCAGGGATTCCATCGCCGCATCTAACATTTCCTGATGTTTGTCAAAACGGGTCAAATCCAGCAGGTAGGTTTCCACCCGCTTCGCCCCCCGCACCAGCAAATCATCCTGAATGGCTTTGAGTTTTTCCGCGCTGAGGCCGACTAGAAAAAATTCCGCCCCGTCCGCCGCAAAATATCGCATCGTTTCCTGGGCAATCAAAGAGGTTGCCCCAATCACAAGAATTTTTAACATCGCTTTTCCTTATGATTCAGTGACCCGCCGCCAGAAGCTGGATGAAAATTTCGGGTCGACATAGCTGGCAAAGGTTTCCCAACGGGGATAGGATGCCCGAAAACTCGCGCCGGACATGCGGGCATCTTTGGCAGGATACAGCGCCCCGCCATTTTCAAACACAATCTGATCCAGCTCATCCAGCAGTTTGAGGGTTTTTTCGCCCCGGAAGGCAAAATCCAGCGCCAGTGTCACGCCCGGACGTGGGAAGGATAACATGCCGGGAGATTTTTTATCGCCAAAAGTCTTAAACACCACTAACGGCGACCCCTGCCCCGACCTGGCAATCCGGCGGAAAATTTCTTTGATGGGTTCACGGGTTTCTTTATACGGAATCACAAACTGATACTGCAAAAACCCTGCCTTGCCGTACCCCTTATACCAGTCCTTAATCGCGTCAAGGGGATAAAAAAATGGATTGTAATGAATCACACCGCCGACTTTTTTGCGAATCTGTTTGTTGTAATAGAGTTCATTAAACAGTTTCACGGTGAGGGTATTCACTGCTTTGGAGGGCAGTTCTATCGGCATCGGAATCATAGGCAGGGGACGGGGTTCATTTTTAGAACCTAACGGCGGGTCATAAAAATTGCCGCGTGTAAATAGGCCGCGTCCTAAATGCGGTTCTTGCGCCATACAGTCAACCCACGACACCGTATAGCGGTAGTGGTGATGGGACTCTTCGGAAAGGTCAAAAAATTCGTCAACCGTCTGGAACTTGATACTCTCCATGTCGATGAACGGCGTCGGGATACGTTGCAGTTGAATATCCGCCCACAGGATGACTCCGGTCAGCCCCAACCCGCCGATAGTGGCCTCATACAGTTCCCTGTTTTGTGTAGGGGAGCAAATCACCCGCCCCATGTCCGAACGCCACAGTTCAAAACAGGGGATATGACAGCCAAATGTCCCTGCCGCATGGTGATTCTTGCCGTGAACATCGTTGGCAATCGCGCCGCCAACCGTGATAAATTTAGTGCCAGCCGTCACAGGCACAAACCAGCCGCGCGGCACAATCAGCTTGAGAATTTCCTCCACTGAAACACCGCCCGCACAGCGCAAAATGCCCGTTTCGTCATCAAACGCAATAAACTGATCCAGTCCGGTGACATCCAGCAGGATGCCATTTTCGTTTAAGCAGCTATCGCCGTAGCTGCGCCCAAGCCCAAAAGGAAGAACCGTTTTATCTAACCGGGACAAATCCGGCAGTTCATCCTGCCAGTAGAGGGGTATGATGGTCTGGTTATCGACCTTCGGATACCGCGTCCACGATTCGTATCGCTTCATCAGCGCACACCTTCTAAAATCGCCAGCGCTAGTATAGCGGTATTGCGGGGGGTGGTAAATTGCCTGTTGGCCTCAGAAACCTATTCCGAATGACAGATTTCCTCTACAAAAGCGGCTACATGCGGCTGCATTAACGCTGCCACCTGGCGATGGCTGGCCGCCGTAGGATGCCCATTAACAATGGAAAGCGGCTCAACCTCCCAATCCAGATAAACCACCTCAGGGTCATGCTCCACAATACGGGGAGAAATTTCATCATCATAGGTAAATATCAGGGTATTCCTCCCTTCTTTAATCGCTGCAAGGTCCTCCCAGAATCGCGGCCAGTTATCATCCAGCTCCCCACCCACCAGCAAATTGACAGCAACTTTGAGATAGGCAGTCACATACGGTTCAAACACATGAGGCGTCATAAACCTGTAGGTACTGCCAGTTGTAGAAACATCATTACGAAAAATGAGGTAGATGTACCCATCTGCCTCAGGAAAGCGCAGGGGAATACGTCGGATGCGGTCACTTTCATAGCCAGCAATGCCTGCATTGATGAAGTACACATCCGGGAATAAACGCGCAAGCTGGTTGACCCAGGTCTGGTCATCATTCACCCATGAACCAAACGTAAACGAATCACCAATGGTCACAAGGGTACAGGATGCGTTTTCCTGCGTATCTGGCACAAGGCGGGTATAGTTTTCTAAAACGGTATCACTGCTCCGGCTGTATTCATGATACCCCGGCTCAATCACCCAATCCGGTGCAAAAATCTCAAAATTCTGGTAGCTCAGGTGTTCTCGCAGATCATGAAAATAGTACATCCCCCAGGGGTCAGCCAGTCGCAAATAGATTTCAAGCAGGGAAAAACAAAAAAGGGCAGAAAGCAAAAAAGCCAGAATTTTCTTTTTGAGCATATCACCTTATCTCGATGACTCCATCGCGGGCAACGGATACCTGTTTCTGGCAGTTCCCGCAGCGATAGCCATTTGCTTCTTGAATCATGGTCGGGGTATGGCAGCGCGGACACAGCCACACTTCTTCCAGAGGGCGGACTCGCGTGGGTGAGCTTTCACCGGACTTTCGCGCCCATACCAGGTCGTATAAGTCCTGCCAGGGCAAAATTTCAACATCCAGCAGCCCAAATTTTTCCGTATAAATCTGATAGGCGCGTTCGCGTGACCATGTTTTCCCCGGCATCAGCCGTGCATCCGTCCCGCGCCGATTGGTCAGCAGCAGCCAGCCCCCCGGACGGGTGACGCGAATCATTTCTTCAATCGCCGTATAGGGACGGCTCATAAATTCAAGCGCTTCAAGGCAGGTTACAAGGTCAAATGTATCATCGGGAAACGGCAGATTTTCCGCCGGAAGGTGCATCAGATGGACCCGCCCGCAGTCCATCCATTCCGCCACACGCCCCGCCCCGTAATGCAGCATTTGGCGGCTGAGGTCGATTCCGATGACGCTGCCCATAAAACCCGGATTTTGCATCAAGGCACGCGGCAAACGGGCTGTTCCGGTAGCCACATCCAGCACCAGAGGCGCTCGATTGGGTTTTAAACGCTGCTGAATCGGCCACGCCAGAAAACGTGCCTCATAGAGGGGGTCATAACCTTTGGTGCGTTCGTAGCGGCTGGCGTACAGGTCATATAACAGAATCACGACCCGCCGCCCCAGATACACCCCTTCCGTTGTAATCAGCAGCCACCAGAGCAGGACTCCCCCCGACACAAGCCCAACGGCGGCTAGAATCAGCGCCGCAATCATCTACCGCCGTGATTTCATAAAAGCAATCCGGTCACGCGCCGTTTGAAAGTCTTGTTCACTGAGTTTTAACACCCGCGTGATTTCGCGGATTTCCCTATCTTCCTGCGAAACCACGCCTTCGCTGGCAGAAGCCACGTCAAACAGCACTTCAATAAAATCCAGCCGTTCCTGGCGCATGGTCGATTCGTAAAATTCCCGCGACAGCCGATACAAATCGGGATGATGAATTACTGCTTCCGCCGCACATTCGGTCACAATAGCCGCATATTCTTCGCGCAAATTCCAGTCGCGCTGCAAAATCCGGTTCATGGCTTCTAATTCGTCATCGCTGATATTTTTATCCGCGTAGGCCACCCGTCCCATCAACGCACCCGCCAGCGCCAGCTTACGAATTTCCTGAGCATCTAAATCGAGCTTGCGTTCTAAGTTTCCGCCAAAACGTATCCGCATCAGGTCGTAAACGCCGTTTTCCACAAACTTATCCATGTAGTCGGTCTGGCCGTTGACCATCTGCGTGCGTTTTTGGAGGACATTTTCCATCAACTGCCCCATCTCATCGACCATTTTTGTCTCGACATTATCAATAGAGCGTTTTAAGCTGCGTAAAATGCCCGTTTCGCCGTTGGTGATTTCCCCGTCGATATGTGCCATATCCAGCAGGATACGCTTGGCATATTCTTTGTCCTGTTCGGTTTGTAGGGAGGCCAGAAATTCCTGGGTTAGCACCTGCATTTCTGCCTTCCGAATGGGTGTCATCCAGTAAATTTCAAGGTCGTCCCAGTCATCCTCTGTCAGTTCAGGGAGTCGAAACATCACATCCTTTAACAGGCGCAGTTCCGCCGTCGTGACCTTCCCATCTGCCCAGGCCAGGCCAATTAACACCCTTGCCAGCGCTTTAACCGTGTCTGATTTTGCCATGATATGCTGCCTTCCTTGCTCATTTTACAAATCACCGCCCGCGCCGCCATGCAAATACGCGCCCGGGGGTTGATACACAGCGCTAATAAATATACGTGCATCTTCCGGCAGTGTTGTGATGGTGTAGCGCCTTTCCGCCAGCACACGCACCTGACCGTCCATGAACGTCAAAATTTGCGATAAACTGTCCGTACTTCCATGCACATTCAGCACAAACACCATCGTCTGCCGTGACCAGGCCAGTGATAAGATTTTAACATCCTGACCGGATTTCGGGGTGAATTCATACAAAGTTTTTAACTGGCGGGTGCTGGTATCCACTTCCAAAATGCTTCCCTGCACGGCCACCGTCACCCCATTTTGATTCCAGCCGATAGCGGCAGCTTCCCCATTGAACATGGATAAAAATTGTGTTTCGTGCGTCGCAACGGCCAGCACATACAGCCCACCATCCGGCGCGATATAGGCCATCTGCTGCCCATCGGGTGAAATAGCAGGCAGGCGGCCTTCCAGCAGGGGGTTGACCTCAAAGCCGGGAATTTTCACCTCAAAAATTTGTTCCAGACCGGAGGCATCCAGCGCGGAAAAAACAAAATACTTCGTATCCGGCGACCAGCTTAAACTGCGGAGTTGAGTCAGCCCTTCTTTCGGAGAAAGCAAAAGCTCAAAATCAAATTTGTAGGTGTTGTACAGCAGGATACTTTCCGCACCCTGATGATCCTTGAGAATCAGCGCCAGCCGTCTGCCCAACGGCGACCACTGCATGGATGTAACCTGAGCAGCATAGGCGGGCGCGTTTGCCCCCCAGAGAGGCAGCAGCACCCGAAAAGATTGCGTCGCCGTATCCAACTGTCCCAGTTCGGCAATCCAGTCCGGGGTATCAAACGGTGAGCCGCCCATACGGGCAACCGCGCTGCTGACCGTTAGCAGAGTTGGCGCGGCCTCCTGTGCGCGGACCGGAGACACCGCTATCAGCAGCACCAGCAGCACCCAGCCTCTAAACATTAGCCCTTCCGTTTGGCAACCACAATCCATTTACCAACGGTATCCGTTTGCGGGTCTACCGGATTTAAATGGGCGTCATACGTGCTGGTGAGGGTAAATCCCGCTTTTTCTACCAGCCGTGCCAGCGTGATATAAGGGAATCCCCGCAGAGTCAGGTAACACGACGCCCGTTTCCAATCCATTTCCCCTCTGGAACGGGTGAACAGGGATAAACGCTGGCGCAGCGCCATGTTGTCGTAACTAAAAGTATTTTCGACAGCGATAAAAATCCGGTCAGACACATCCAGTACCACCTGCGAAGTCCCAATTTCTTCACCCAGTCCGTACAGCGTGGTCATATCAAAAACAAAAACTTTGTTAGGGGCAAGCGCAGCATAGGCTTTATTAAAAACCGTTTCAATATCCCGTAAACTTTTCAGTTCGTTTAACACATTCCCGATACAGTACACCAGATCCGTGCCACCGGGAAAATCCATGGTTGCGATGTCACCTTCAACAAATTTGGCATGAAAGCCTGTGCCTTGTGAACGCACCTTTGCCACATTTAACATGGCGGGGCTGCTGTCGATGCCCGTCACATCCAGATTGCGGGAGGCAAAAAAGGCCGTGCTTGCCCCCGTACCACATCCTAAATCCAGCACCCGCCGCCCTAACCAGTCGCTTGTCTGAAGCAGGGTCAGCAGTTCCGGCGTGATGGTAGCAGCATAATGAGATAATCCGGCGTCATCATAGATGGGGGCCAGGGGTGCATAGGCATCCTGGGGTGGTAAAGCCGTCATCCGGGTGAAATCCTCTCCGTTACTTTCATATATATCACACAAGCGGCGCTTTTTTATTTGCGCTATACTTATATTCACAAAAATTGCGGTTTTAAATATGTGGACAGCCCCCCAACTTACTCCCCGACCCGTTTCCCGTGCCGCCTATGGGTTTGATGCACAGGGACAGCTTGTTGCTGATGTAAGCGGGCAGGCGCTGCGGGCGGTGCAGGCGGCAATGCTGGCTGCCCTGCGCGACCATCTGAAATCAGCTTCCAGTGAGACTATCACACAGGCCGTCAAAGATGCAACCCGTATCTGGCTGGAAGCGCTCAACCTCTCCCTGAGCGACCCGCCCCCCCTGACCGAAGCCTGGGTCAAAGGCACGATGTACAGCTATTCCACCGAATTTTTTTTTCTGGCCGATTCGTATGCTCGCCAGATTTGTGACAATCCTGAAGTGTACGTGCGCTGTCTGGCGGAAGAAATGCTGCCCGCTTCCCTCAAACATATTGGGGAGGCGCTGACCCTTTCACAGCTTTTTAGTACGCATACTTCCCTGTTCCAACACGCGCCGCCGCTTGACCTTCGCAGCAGCAAAAAAACCCGCGACAGTATGGTGATTGACTGGCATTGCACCCCCCTGCTGACCCGTGTTGCCCCTGCCTACCGGGATGAGCTTATCCGCAACATGAATCAGTTTATCCAGATGATGCTGGTGCGCGTGCCGGAACTGGTCAAAAATGAACCCGCCGCCCAGGTACAGGAAATTTCCTCCGGCCAGGACCTGATTCGCTGGCGGGTCAACTGGCAGCAAAAACCCCTCATTCCCCGCAGTTATGCAATCGCGGCGGTGGTGCTGGCGGTGCTGGCAGTGATGATTGGATTTCTGGTAAAAAATCCGCTGGTTTCAACCCTGTTTGGGGTTGTGGGCGGCGCGGGGGCGGTGGGGCTGGCGGCATGGATGACCTTTCGCAGCCAGCGCCAGCGTATTTCTGACCAGAAACGGGCGCTGCTGGAACATATTGAATACACCCAGTTGCAAAGTCTGGAATTAAACACGGTATACGCCAGCCTTCGCAGTGCCAACGCCGACCATGAAAAACAGGTGCGCGGTTTAACGGCGGTGCGGGATGCGGTACTGGCAATTAGCGGCAGTTTTGACCAGAAACGGGTACTGGATGACCTGCTGCAAGTCATGACTAAAGTGCTTGGCTTTGACCGGTCGCTGGTGCTTTTACGTGACCGCGAAACCAATATCCTGCGTTTTGGGGCGGCCTCTCATCCTCCTCATGATTCACGCGACCAGCTTCGGCTGGAACATATGCAGTTTGAACTCAACAGCCAGAAATCAGATGACCCCCTGCTTAAAAGCTGGTCAGAAGGGCGGAGTGTAACCATCAGCGACCCTACTGCTTATGTCCGTTCCAGCTTAAACTGGCTGCTGGCAATGCTGGAATTTAATAATTTTTACAGCGTCCCCCTGATGTTGGGAACGGAACTGCTGGGCGTGGTACTGGTGGATAATCATTTTTCACGGCGCAGCATCACCCTTCAGGACCGGAGTCTGGTGGATGCGCTGACGACCAACATCGCCATTACGATGGAAAACGCCCGCCTGTATAACCTCCAGGATTCGCAGTTGCAAAAAAATCTGTTTGAACTGCAAATCATGGAGCAAATTGACCGCGAATTGACCAAGAATCTGCGGCTGAATTACGTCATGGAAATGCTGATTGACTGGGCGATGCGTTTTACCAGCGCCCAGTTTGGGACGTTGATTCTGGTGGATGAAAATCAGGAAACAGGGCAGTACGCTGTTTATTACGGCTGTGCGGAAGAACAGCTTGTTGGCGGCAAAGTAGGTGTGCCTGTTCCACTGGAAAAACTGGGACTCGCGGGGCGCGCCGTCCTTGAGGGCAAGAATCAATTTATCCAGAACATTCAGGAGGATATGGAGTATCAGCCTATCCTGCCCGAAACTTACGGCCACATTTCGGTACTGATTTCGCGCCGCCGCCGCATTATTGGCGTGATGAGCATCGAAACCACCCATCCCGACGGTTTTGAAAACGACCACTGGAAATTTATGCAGCGTCTGGCAATCCGCGCGGGTGTGGCGATGGATAACGCCCGCCTGTACGCCGAAAGTCAGCAGGAACGCGAAAAACTCAGCGCGATTCTGAATAACACGGCTGACGCGGTAGTGGTCGTGGATGAAGAACACCGAATCAGCCTGTTTAACAAGGCCGCGCAACGTGTATTTAAATTTAACCAGACCCCTGAGCAGTTCATCGGGCATCCCTTCCATGAAATTTTTCTCGATTCCCCTCTAGGGCAGTTTTTTAACCAGATGCTGGAAGATAAAACCAGTTTTTACTCGGCGGAAGTGACCATCGGCAAAAGCACCTATCAGGGCAGCGCGACCCGTGTTGAAGGGGTGGGATACACAATTTTGCTGCACGACATCACCCCCTTTAAGGAAATTGACAAGCTCAAGGATGAACTGGTTTCTACCGTGTCGCATGACCTGAAAAATCCGCTGTCTGTGTTAAACGCCTATGTTGAAATGATTGACATGACCCAGACCTTAACGGAGGCAGGCCAGCGTTACGTTGACCGCATCCGACATTCAGTTAAAAATATGCACCACCTGATTGATGCCCTGCTTGACCTTGCCAAGATTGACGCGGGTTTCCAGCTCAAACGCACGCCCGTTTCAGTCATGGAACTGGTGCGGCATACCTACGAAGAACAGAGTATCACCGCGCAGAAAAAAAATATTTCCCTGACGATGGATGTACCGCCCGATTTACCCTGGGTGTTTGCGGAGGACTGGCGCATCCAGCAGGTGTTAAACAATTTTGTGAATAACGGCATCAAATACACGCCTACCGATGGCAGCGTTCAGATTAGCGCCCGTCAGGAAGGCGATTTTGTGCGAATCGAAGTGAAGGATACGGGATACGGGATTGCTGAAGACCAGTTAAACAAAGTCTGGGAACGCTTTGAACGGATTCGGGACGAACGCACCAAACATATCTCCGGCACAGGATTGGGGCTGACCATCGCCAAAACGATGGTCGAAGCACATGGGGGTAAAGTGGGCGTAACCAGTATCGAAGGTGTAGGGTCAACTTTCTGGTTTACCGTACCTGTTTATCAGGAAGGTATGGAAAGCTAACTTAAAATTTGGAACATCGTTTGCCCATCTACGTTGCCGCCGCTAAGAATGACTCCAACCCGTCCAGTGGGCTGTATCGCCCTGCTGAGCAGCGCCGCGATACCTAACGCGCCGGACGGTTCAACGACTAATTTTGTCCGATAAAACAGGAAGCGCACCGCTTCCTGAATGGCTTCTTCGCTGACGGTCAGCATGTTATCCACATATTCCAGCACCAGCGGAAAAGTGAGCTTTCCAAGCGAAGGGGTGCGCGTGCCGTCCGCAATCGTGGGCGGATTGTGAACAGTATGCAGGGTGCGGGTCTGGAACGACAGGGTAGCATCATTGGCGGTTTCAGGTTCAACCCCCATCACCTTACACGACGGATTCATTCCCTTTGTTGCAATCGCGCAGCCGCTTAACAATCCCCCGCCGCCGCATGGTACAAGCAGCAGGTCTAAATCCGGCACTTCTTCCAGCAGTTCCAGCGCCGATGTCCCCTGTCCGGCAATAATCCACGCGTGGTCATAGGGCGGAATCAGCACATAGCCATGCTCCGCCGCGATTTCTTTTGCCAGCGCTTCGCGCGTGGTCTGGGATTCGTCATACAGCACCAGTTCCGCGCCGTAGCCTTCCGTAGCAGCGCGTTTAGCTGCCGGCGCGTTGTGCGGAATCACAATGACGGTTTTGACCCCCAGCAGCTTTCCGACCAGCGCCACCGCCTGGGCATGATTGCCGGAGGAGTAAGTAATCACGCCCTGCCGTTTTTCCGCCTCCGAAAGCTGACTGATAGCATTATACGCGCCGCGAAATTTAAACGCCCCCATACGTTGAAAGTTTTCGCATTTTAAGAATACTTCTGCCCCAACCCTCTGATTCAAGGTGGTGGAAGTCATGACCGGAGTACGGTGTGCCTGCCCTTTCAGCCGCAAGGCCGCCGCTTGAACATCTGCAAATTGAACCATCGTTTTTCCTTTTCAAAGACCGCACATTTTACCAGACAGTGGTTCGCTTTCAGTTTTTAGACCAACCGCTAACCGCTAATGGGCTAAAATAAATACAACCATTGGAGGCCAACCATGAATGTCACGATTCATAAAACGCGGATAGAACTTGTTCAGGGCGATATTGTGCAGGAAGAAACGGATGCCATCGTAAACGCGGCAAATGCGGCACTGGCAGGCGGGGGCGGAGTCGATGGGGCAATTCATCGGGCGGCTGGAGCAGCAGAATTGCAGGCGGCCTGCCGCAAGTTGGGCGGCTGTGCCACAGGCAACGCCAAAATCACCCCCGGATTTAACCTGAAAGCCAGGCATATTATTCATGCCGTCGGGCCGGTTTATCAGCCCGGCAGCGAAGAAAGCCCGCGCCTGCTCGCCAGTGCCTACCGCCGTAGTTTAGAGGTCGCCGCCGAAAATGGAGTCAAAAGTATTGCTTTTCCCGCTATTAGCACGGGAGTATACGGGTATCCGATGAAAGAAGCGGCGCAAATCGCCCTGAAAACAGCAGCTGATTTTGTCCGCCAGCATGACTCTATCGAACTGATACGATTTGTCCTGTTCAGCAGTGATGCCTATGAAACTTTTAAGGCAGCACTCCACGAACTGGCCTAGCTTCCGGCAGATGCAGCCGCCAGACGGTCACAAAACCGTCCCCATGGGGTTTATCAAAACGGGCAAGCCATTCTGTCCGCACGAACCAGCGTTCGTTGGGTTCGTGCAGGTCGCCTTCTGTTATCAAATATACCGGAATGTCATTCAACAGGCGGGCAAGGATAAATGGAATGGTGCTGCGCCGCGCGGGGTTCGTCAAATCAAAGGACTTATCACAGTCATAATGCAGGCGGGGAAATTCATACAGGGGCGGGATGCAAAAACGGGTCCCTAAAACAGCCTGTACCTGACCCTCATACGGGTCGCCGTTGTCCTGCACGTATCGCATGGCATCCAAAAGGGCGTATCCGGTGAAAGAGCCTTCAAAATAATTTTGCCTGTCCAACCACGGCATCTTTAATTGAACCGGATCACTGGCTGCTTTCTGGGCAAACGGAATCGCAAACAGGGCGGCCCAGACCACGACAACCGACGCGGCGGCATACAGCGCCCTTCTGGGCTGCTGAATCAGACGGTCTGCCAGAATCAGGCTGCCCGCGCCAAACAGCACCGCAACGGCAGGCGTTCCGGCGGTCATATAACGGCTCTGGAACGAGTTGCGCCCGACCAGAAAAAACGTCGTTAGCCAGGCCAGCACCAGCCACAGCACCACCAGCAACATCTGCCTGCGGTATTTTTTGAGCGTGAGGCCAAGACCTGTCTGAATCAGGAGCAGAAGGGTAATAGGCAGCGACACCAGCAGCGCCATTTTTTCCCACGCATCATCCAGCTTGCCCATAAAAGTATCGGCTTTAGTTGTGGTATTCACCAGCCAGGTATCATAAAGCGCATAATCTACCCCCTGATAATACTGGATAATGGCCGGAACAATCACCAGCGCCCACAGACCTGCCATCACCAGAAGCGCCCGTAACCCATGCGGAAAGTACCGCACCATCATCTCTTTGAAGGAGGTGTAATAGGAAAACAGGGCAACTGCCAGCAGGGGCATAAAATCAACAAACGCCATCGTGAGCTTGGCGGCGGGAGTCAGCGCCAGAAATACCCCCACCCACATCGCCCGTTGATACGTTGGTTTGGCGGCAAATCGGATGCTCTGCCAGACCAGCACCGTTGCGATGAAGCCTGCCCAGGGATCGGAAAGTGCCATCCGTTCAAAGAAAAAGGCAAAGGGCAAAAAGGCATAAAAGGCGGCTGCAATCAGCGCTGCCCGTTCATCAAACAGCCGCCGCGTGATGATAAAAATCACGGCAAGGGTCAGCATCGAACTCAGCGCCACGCTCAACCGCGAGAGAAAAAAGGCGGTATCGTTTTGTTTGAGGTCAAAAATACCGGGAACAAAATAAAATAAAAATTTCCCATGACTTTCAACGGCAGGGTGCTGCTCAAAATCATAGACCGTAGCCGCCCGCCGGATATGATTGCCTTCATCTACAAATAAGGGCAGAGCAGTAATATTGTGTGACCGGATAAACAGATGGATAAAAAAAATCAGCAGCAAAATAGCAAAAGTCGAGAATTTTTTCGGTTGGATACGTGTCATGAACCGCCTTCTATTCACCTGGCAGAGTATAAGCCTGCCACTGGCAGACTTCCATACAGAATCTACGCAGGGAATTTTGTGAAAGTTGCACGCAGCCGCCAACCTTTCCGACGGCTGCCCACTGAAAACTGATGACTGACCATCGTTCACTAATACAACGGCGGGCGGGCAGTCAACTGATACAAAAACAGCAGCACGCGTTCGGTAATACCTACATGCGACTCTTCGTGGCTGCCAAATTCATAATCATTCAGGTAATCCATCAGGCGGGTAATTTCGCCTGCATCCAGCCAGAGTCCGCCGCAGGTTTCGCAAATGTCCATTTTGACACCGGAATGTTGTTCAAATTCAAATTCTTTTAACGGGGTATTGTCCTCCGGACAAAAGCGGCCTTTGTGTTCCTGCATGGTTTCTCCGGTATGGACTTCCAGCACGGGCGTTTCCTGCATTTCAGTCAGTGCTTCCAGCGCCCCAAGCCGCAGCCAGTACCCACCGGTTTCCGGGTCTTTAAACAGGGTAATATCATTAATGGTCACTTCTTCAAGGGGAGCGCCGCTGACGGGCGATTTTAGCTCAGGCATCTTTTTTATCCTCATACTCAGGGAAATCCGTTAAGGGTTTAATTTGTATATACAGCTTTTCAGCGATGTCTCTTTGCCGGGCATCCACCGTGATCAAGGGCAGATTCATTTGTTGAGCAAGGGCAAGATAAAGCGCATCATACACCGCCAATGTGTGTTCAAGCGCAATTTCCAGCGCCCGTTGCAGCAGCAGATTCGACGGATACACGGTCAGATTGAGATTAATCAGGTTATGCAGCGCAAGTTTGGCATCTGTAACCGATGTCCCATGAAAGCGTACCTGCTTCCACAGGACATTGGCACATTCCGCAAGGCAGGTTTCAGGGATATGAAGTACAGGCGGATCTTGTGATAGAAGTTGGGTCATTAATGTTTTAGCCCTAAGACTGTCTTTCTCCCTCACAAACCCCTTGATAAGAACACTGGTATCAATCACCCATGCGTCGCTCATCGATCCCTGTCCTCACGGAGCATTTCGAGCGTAGAAGGCTGCCCCGGTTTGAGTTCAATCATATTTGCCCACATCGATTCCAACACTTCCTTAATCGGGCGTTTGGGAATGATGGTGTAAGGGGTTCTCTGGATTTTTGCATCCACAATAGACTCAACCACTTCCTTCAATTCGTTCATGGTCATGTCGCCAATACGTTCTGCTTCCATCTTCACTATCCTTTCCTTGTGATTTAATTCTATTTTACATCCGTTCCGGGGCGGTCATGCCCATCATACCCAGCACGCGAGCAAACACCAGCCTTGCCATCCGGTAAAAACGCAGCCGCGCCCGTGCCACTTCCGCCGGAACTTCGCTATGCAGCACCCGCACCTCATCATAAAGGGGATGAAACGCCCGTGCCAGTTCCTGCGCCCAGAATGCGATCTGATGCGGAGCGAGATTTTCATACGCAAATACCAGTTGTTCCGGCAGTTCCAGCGCCTTACGGATGAAACTTAGTTCCCCCGCCCCCAGCAGCGACAAATCCGCGCCTTCATCCCAGTTTTCAGGATAACCATTTTGCTCCACCTGCCGGAAAATCCCCCAGCAGCGCACATGGGCATTTTGAACGTAGTAGACCGGATTTTCATTCGACTGCTCTTTGGCTCTGTCAAAATCAAATTCCAGATGGCTATCTGCCGAACGTGCCAGCATAAAATAACGCACCGCGTCCCGCCCCACTTCATCAATCAGGTCATCCAGCGTGACGTAATTTCCGGCGCGGGTACTCATTTTGTTTTCTCCAAATGTCACAAATTGGTGCAGGACAACATTGACTCTGGAAGCATCATAACCAAGTGCCTGCAACCCGCGTGCTACCGTCTGCGATTCGATAATATGGTCAGTCCCAAAAATATCTACAATGCGGTCAAATCCACGTTTCAGTTTATTGATATGATAAGCAATATCCGGCAGCACATAAGTCGGCTCACCGTTAGATTTCACAACTACGCGGTCTTCTTTATCCCCTAAGGCTGTACTGCGAAACCAGACGGCGGGTTTTGTCCAGTTTCCCTCTCTGGCTTTTTCCAGTTCATCCTCATCAGCCCCTTCACGGGTGACAGCTTCATAGATATAACCCTTTTCCCGAAGCTGTTCTAAAACCTGCCACACGGACTGATCATCGTAAACAAACTGCTCATTAAAAAAGCGATTAAACTGGATGCCAATCCGTGACAGGGTATGCTCAATCATCTTAAAAATGTGGGCTTCAGCGTACTCCTTAAACGGCTTCCAGTCGGCGTTAACCCATTCGCTGCCCACTTCCGCATGGAGTGCTTCTGCGATGGTAATAAGATAATCCCCCTGATAGCCATTTTCCGGCAGGTCGACTTTTTGCCCAAGCACCTGCAAATACCGCGCCTTTAGGCTGTTGCCAAGCATGGTCATCTGAGCGCCCGCATTGTTGAAGTAATATTCGCGCTCCACCTGCCAGCCACATTCGGTAAACAGGGTCGCCAGTGTATCCCCCAGAATCGCGCCGCGTGTCCGTCCGATGTGCAGGGGGCCGGTTGGGTTGGCGCTGACAAATTCCACCTGCGCCCGTTTGCCCTGTCCAATCTCCTGTTTCCCGAAATTTTCTCCGGCAGCGATAATCGTTTCTACCTGCTGACGCAGCCAGCTCTCCGATAGGCGAAAATTAAGGTATCCCGGCGGCGCGACCTCTACACTTTGTATAAATTCGGCCTGTGCCAGATGTACCTTGATGACTTCCGCAATATCCAGAGGTTTTTTTCCGACGGCTTTTGCCATCGCCAGCGCTACCGGAGAGGCATAATCGCCCTGGTCAGCGCGTCGGGGTGGATTCACAGCGATTTCCGGCATCGTAATAGCGGGCAGGAGTCCGTCCTGCTGTGCGGCAGCCACCGCCTGCTGAATCAGATGTTGAATTTGCTTGGGAATGGGTAACAAACTGACTTTCTCCTTTTATTTAGGTGTTTTGTGTATATTTTAACAGGCTCTCAGACGGGGATATACTGTAGAAAAGGAACGATTGATGCGCCAGGAATCATCTGAGGTTACGCTGATGATTGACCGCTTGCAGCAGGCAGGGTATCAGGTCAGCCGGGATGCCAAAGGCAATTATTATCAGGGGATGCTGAAACTGGCAGGCGATTTAAAAGGATTAGATTTTTTGCGGAATGAAACGATTCTTCGCCTGTTCACTAATGCTCAGGTGCGAAAAGGGATTGCCTATACCTTTGGTGAGATGAAAGCCATTGCCCTCCCCCGTCAGCAGATAGAAAAATTTGCCCACCTCTTACAGGAGCTAGCCAGCAGGCAGATTTTTATACGCGGCTATGTGCTTCACTGTCCGATTTGTGATTTAGAATTGTGGTATCCCCTGGCCGATATTCACGAACAAATGCGCTGTCAGGGCTGCCGTTCGTTTTTCCAACTGCCACTGGAACTCAATTTTTCTTACCGCCTGAATCAATTATTTGCTGTTGGTATCAATCAGGGGGCGCTAACGGTGCTGCTGACTGCCCTGTATTTACAGCGCGGCAGCCGGAGTATGGTCTGGGATGCCAATTACCAGCTTCAAAAGCATGGCGACAAAATGGAACTGGATTTTATCGCTGTATGTGATGGGGCGCTGGTGCTGGCCGAATGTAAGGATAATTTCAAACCGGATGACATTGAATCGCAGTTGCAGCACGGCTTACATTTGTCAGAGGAAGTAGGGGCAGACCGTTTTATTTTTGCCACCCTAAAAGCTGACCTCCCCCCGATGCTGCTGGATTTGCTGGCGAATCGGGGGGTGGTGCTGGGGAGACAGGATTTGCTGGCTGCTACCGCCGAATGAGAGTCGGGTCAAGCGCATCGCGCAGGCCGTCCCCCACAAAGTTGAAGGCCAGTACAATTAAACTAATCATCACCCCCGGCGCTGCCCACATCCACCAGGCCGTGAGCAGCCACGCTTTGGCATTTTGCAGCATACTACCCAGACTGGCATCCGGCGGCGGCACGCCTAACCCGATAAAACTCAACGCGGATTCACTTAAAATCGCGGCAGGTACGGCCAGCGTCGCCGAAACGACAATTGACCCTAACGAATTGGGCAGCAGATGCGAAAGCATAATACGCTGCGGGGATGCACCAATCGAACGGGCGGCCACAATAAAATCGCGCTCTTTCAGGGAAATAAAATCCGCCCGCACCAGACGCGAAATATCCATCCAGCTGAATACCCCCAGAATTATAATAATATTCCAGATGCTAGGCTTGAGAATCGCATTTAGCGCCAGGAACAGGATAAAACTTGGCACGGACAGGAACACATCGACGATTCGCATGAGGATGTTATCGAGTATACCGCCCGCATAACCGGAAATCGCACCGACCAGCACCCCAAATCCGATGCTGATGCACATGGCGAGAAACCCGACACTGAGCGAAATCCGCATCCCGTACAGCGCCCGCGACAAAATATCCCGATTAAAATTATCCGTTCCCAGAAGATGCTCTGAAGAAGGCTCTTGCGGCAGACCGCGAGTCTCCTGGGCGGCGCGGGGGTCGATGTCATTCGGGTCGTAGGGTGCAATCTGTCCAGCAAACACAGCCAGAAACGCCATCACAACCAGTAACACCAGACTCAGCATTGCCAGTTTGTGCCGCCGGAAGTTGCGCCACATGACCTTAAACATGCTGTCCGGCGCATGAGTAATGTCAACCACCTGATTAATCATAACGGATTCGCGGGTCTGCCCAGTGATAGGCTATATCGGCAATAAAGTTGCCTAGAACGATAAAAATGGCGGAAAGCATGGTCACGCCCATAATAATCGGATAATCGCGTTTGAGCGCCGCATTAACCGCCAACAGTCCCATGCCCGGCCAGCCAAACACAAATTCAATAATAAACGCGCCCGATACCAGATTCGGAATCGACAGCCCGATGAGGGTAATCATCGGCAGAATCGCGTTCCGCAGCGCATGAAGGAACAACACACGGCGTTCGGGAGCGCCTTTCGCGCGGGCGGTACGGATGTAATCCTGAGACAGGGTATCCAGCAGGCTCGAACGCTGGTAGCGTACCCACCGCGCCAGGGCTGCCGCGCTGAGCGCTACGGTGGGCAAAATCAAATGCTCGCCTACATCCCGAATTTCTGCCCATCCTTGATAATCTTCGCGCACATTTCTCATACCCGTAATCGGCAGCCAGCGTAATTCCACCCCAAAAACCTGAATCACAAACAGCGCCACAATAAAACCGGGGACACTTAAACCCACAAACGAGATAAATGTCACCAGATAATCCAGCAGGGTATAACGATACACCGCCGACAGGATGCCAATCGGAATCGACAGTAGAATCGTGACCAGCAGGGAAGCACTCCCTAAAAGCAGGGTATTCGGCAGGCGGTCAACAATTTCATCCACCACAGGCCGGCGGGCAGAAAGCGAAAATCCCAAATCGCCCTGCACCGCGTTTTCCAGCCACCGCCAGTATTGCACGGGCAGCGGGTCGTCCAATCCCAGGTCAGCGCGGAGTTTGGCTAAATCTTCTTTGCTGGGCGGCGGTTTGTTGGGGTCAATATACACTCCGGTAGGGTCGCCGGGCGCAGACCGGATGATGGCAAATGACAGAATCGAAATGCCAATCAGCAGGGGAATGATTTGGAGCAAACGGCGGATTAAATAATAGGCCATTCAAGGAATTCCATACAGCTTTACCCTCTCCAGTTTGTAGGTGACATTATTTGACTTTTATATATGGATAACCTTGATTGCCAGTCGTGCTAGTGAGCAATCAAGGTATAGATGTTAGGAGGGACACGGCAGTGCCGTGTCCCTACCGTCTGTCATATCATCTCCATATTATTAAATAGCCTAAACTCACCCTTCCCGGCCGAGGGTAAAGTTGATTTTAGTTTTCGTAAATGCGTTCGGGATGACGGAAATTTGTGCCGATGGAAAGGTCAAGCACCGCATCATCAATGGTAAAACGAGAGCTGAGAACCACCAAATCCATGTTACGATAGAGAGGAAGGGTGGGCAGTTCTTCCCAGAGAATTTCTTCAATCATCTCGTAAATCGTCATGCGTTCATCAAAGTCGCTAGTGACACGCGCCTGCTCAAACAATTCATTCACTTCTTCGTTGCGGTAGTTAGAAATGTTCGGCCCCAGCGCATCCGTCCACATATAAAAGTTGGAGTAGCTGTTGGGTTCGGGCCCAATCTGACTCCAGCCAGAGGTGTGAACTTCGTAGGGTTTATCTTCGACCCGTTCCTGATAAATCTGTTCGACCAGAGTCGCCAGGTCACGCTGTTCGAGATTAACTTTGATGCCAATGTCCTCCCAATACTGCTGCACCACAACCGCATATTTGTCGTAGTCACGGAAACCCGCCGTAAAGGTCACAATATCAATTTCCCAGGGTTCGCCGTTCAAATCGCGGAAGCCGTCGCCGTCGCTGTCCGTAATGCCAAGTTCATCCAGCATTTGTCCAGCCAGTTCGGGATTGTAATCGTAGCCGCCCAGTTTATTCTGATTGTAAAACGGCACAACATGGTCAAAATGGGAGTTATGCACCACGCCGTACCCCTGCCGCGCAATATCCACCACCGCCTGACGGTCAATGGCAATCATCAGCGCCTGACGCACTTTCGGGTCTTTAAATTGGTCAAGTGACAGGTTAAAGAACATCTGGAACAAACTGTCCGTTTCAACTTCGGCCACCTGATAATCGGAGTTGCCTTCAAACAGGGAGACAGACGCACCGGGGATATTGGGCAAAAAGTCCACTTCGCCCGTTTGCAGGGCAGCTACCTGAGTCTGCGGGTCGGGGATAATGCGGAAGATGATCCGGTCTAAGCAGGGACGCCCCCGGAAATAATCCTCATGGGCTTCCAGCACAATACTTTCACCCGTGTTCCATTCGACCACTTTAAACGGCCCTGTGCCAACGGGTTCACGGTTAAAGGGCCCTTCGCGTAAATCCTGCCCTTCTAGCACATGTTTTGGCACAATCGGCACGCTGATGTCGGTGAAAAATGCAGCGTTTGGTTCGGTCAGGGTTGCCACAACCGTGTAATCGTCCACCGCTTCAAACTGAATCGGTTCGCCATTTTGCAAAAACCGGGGCCGGAACGGGGCAATATCTTCTTCCGAAGTCTGGATGGTGTTAAACGTGTAGACCACATCTTCGGCCGTGAGTTCTTCACCGTCATGCCATTTGACGCCTTCATGCAGCTTAAAGGTCCAGGTCAGGCCGTCCTCGCTGACCGTCCAACTGTCGGCCAGGTCGCCTTTGATTTCCGAACCCCAGTTTTCGCCGCCCAGCGTCAGCGGATTAAAAATATAGGACAGCACCGATACCGATGCGCCATCATTGGCATAAATCCCGTTCAGACTCACCGGATCGCTGCCAATGGCGGTAATGAGTGTGCCGCCCGTATTGGGGCAGGTAAAAGTCTCCTGAGCCGAAGTCACGGGAACGACCAGTGACCCCACCAGGACAATCAGCAGCACCAAAAAAGTAAATAAATAGCGGTGTTTCATAATAAGACTCGCTCCTTGAGAGAATGATCTTGATTATAGTTCCAAATTCCGTAGAAAGCTACGGAAGTCGTTGGTGCGGTGTCACCCGCACAGGCGTAACTACGGACGCCCCTATCCCGTTGCCAAAAGCATTCGGGATTACTTTTCTCAGGATATTCAGCGCTCCATTCACATCGGCGTTGATGA
>CAZKZS010000043.1:0-21179 GCA_964557285.1 uncultured Anaerolineae bacterium
GACTGTGCCAATAACCCCCTGCGGCAGATAATCCACCCCGCGCATAATGTCCTGGGCGGTCTGGTGAAAAACTCGTTTGGTTTCCTGCGGCACGCGGCAGTCCTGACTCAAATCCAGCATCAGGTGGACCAGATCGGGTAGCATCAGCACCACTTCAGCAGAGCGCACACTGCAATCGCCGGTCCAGTCGTAAATCCGGCGGTGATATTGGTTGTACCAGGTTTCAAAGGCTTCCATGCGGTCTACTTTTTCTCCTTCCTTTCAACAACGGCGGGTTCGGGCGCGGGGGTTCCAAAAAAGTCACTGACGATTTTCCACAGTTTGGAATTGGCTAAATCGTCGCTGTTATCCACAATATCATGGACGGTTTTGACAATATCCGTTTGCCCCGGCCAGAGGTCGCGCAGCACAGCCGCATCAATTTCCTTTGCACCCTGAAGAATCCGCATGATAACCACCGACATCACTACCGCGTCGTCGGCCAGACCCACCGCCCCCATGAATACTTCCGGCACAACATCCACCGGACTGAGCGCGTAAATGCTGGCAAGCAGCAGTTGAGCGCGGTACAGAAGCGGCACACGCGGGTCACTCATCAGGCGCAGCACCAGCATCAGCAAATCTGGGACGAGCAAAATCCCATCGGCCAGCTTTTCCGGCCCATACTGGCGAATACTGTTATAGACCCGCTGCCGCCAGCGCATATACAGGCCGGGGAGTTTACTTTCGAGTAGTGGGGTTTCTGTAGCGGTTTGAACTTTGCCTGCCAATGTGCTATCTCCTTGACGTTCTACCGCTATTATAACGCACAAAATTGCCGCAACGAACAGATTGAAGTTAAGGAGTCGGTAAGTAAAATTGAAGAGACAATGGGTGTGTTCTTGCCGGCGCCTTCATCCCCTCTCCAATGCGAACGCTGTGAGGCTCACATAAGTCCTTCTCCGAAAATCGGAGAGGGGGTTGGGGTGAGGATAAAAACGGCGGAGACAAGAACATTTATGCCCGATTCCCATCCTTTTAAGGCCCTCGTGCAAGGGAGAGAGATGCCGAAGGCGGGGCAGTGGGTTGACCTTCCGGCAAGAAACTGATAGAAGTACACACGCAAAAAGGATAAAAACATGACCGATTCTCTCAAACTCATCAGCATCATTCTGGTTGTTGGCATGATTCTGGTGTCCGGCTACTTAAGTTATACCGAACTTTCCGAGGGCGAAGTGGTGTGTCTGGAAAGCGGTTCATTTGACTGCAACGCGGTGCAGAACAGTGTGTATTCCGAAGTGTTTGGCATAAAAGTGGCTTATCTGGGCTTCCTGACCAACCTGGCGCTTTTGGCGCTGCTACTATTAGAGGACCGAATCGAATTTTTGCAGGAAAACGGCCTGACGCTGCTGTTTGGCATCGTGTTTTTTGGATTTTTGTATTCGATGTACCTGATATACATTCAGGCGGCGGTACTGGAAGCTTACTGTCAGTGGTGTCTGGCACACGAGGTTCTGATTACCCTCCTGTTTATTGTAACTGGCATCCGGCTGTATCGGGAATTTTCCGCAGAAGAAGCCTAATCCTTGCTCGACAATTTAGAAAATCTATCGCCCGTCGTTCAGGCGCTGCTGGCAACCCTATTTACCTGGGGAGTCACGGCGCTGGGGGCATCCTTTGTGTTTTCAGTCAAAACCCTCAACCAGCGTTTTTTAGACTGGGTGCTTGGGTTCGCGGGCGGGGTGATGATTGCGGCGAGTTTTTGGTCACTGCTTGCTCCCGCGATTGAACTGGCCGAAGACCCGACCTGGCTGCCGCCGCTTATTGGATTCACGCTGGGCGGGCTGTGCCTGCGCGGGATTGATATTGTGCTGCCGCACCTGCATATTGGCGCCCCTATGGCTGAAGCCGAAGGAGTTCATACACGCTGGCAGCGTGCGGTGCTGCTGGTGCTGGCAATCACCATGCATAATATCCCGGAAGGACTGGCGGTAGGAGTCGCGTTTGGGGCCGCCAGCCTGAATCTGGAATCAGCCACTTTTGCAAGTGCCGTCGCGCTGGCGGTGGGCATTGGCCTGCAAAATTTTCCTGAAGGGATGGCCGTCGCTATGCCGCTTCGCCGTGAAGGAATGACCCGCCTCAAAAGTTTCTGGTATGGGCAGCTTTCCGCAATTGTTGAACCTTTCGCGGGTATGTTCGGGGCGGCGGCTGTGTTAATTGCCCGCCCCCTGCTGCCCTACGCGCTGAGTTTTGCGGCGGGCGCGATGATTTTTGTGGTGGTAGAAGAAGTTATACCGGAAGCCCACCGCGAAGGTCATGGTGACAATGCGACATTCGGGGTGATGGTCGGTTTTGCGGTGATGATGGTGCTGGACGTAGCTTTAGGCTAATTTCCACATTCGGGATTGCTGAGGGGACACATCCAGGGGTCGCCCAGGATGCCTTCCGATGCCCATCCGGTAACATCCTGCGGGGCATAGTAGACCTTCCACACCCACCTGTCGATCCCGCAGACCGGTCCTTCCAGCAGTTGAAGCTGCGTGTTGTCGTACACCTGTATAATCGACCTTTCCGTAAAGGGGTCGAGTCGGATTTTTAATGCCCCTACACTGTTAAAATCAACCTGCACCGTTTCCCCGACGGTAAATTGAGTCGGCGGCGCGCCGGGACAGTCGACGGAGGGAATGGGAGTTCGGGTCGAAAGTTCCAGCACAAACGGCGTAACAAGGGGGATAACTTCTAAAAAGTAATTTTCCCCCGTTTTGCGCCCATTCACCGCCGTATATTCCTGTGATTCAAACTGAATATCAAAACTTTGGCCGCTTAAATCATAGTAAAAATCCTGGCCGTTCAGCCGCAGAGTCAGGTGATTTGGGGCGGCTGATGGCGACTCAAGCGGGGTCGGGGTGCTGAACCCCGCGCTGGTTTCAAATTCGACCCCACCGAATCCATTCAAACGAATCGTCAAAACGCCAAACGGAGTCGGCGTGGGCGGGGCAGGGGTAGCAGGCGGGTCATTGTTGCAGGCGGCAAGCCCTACCAGCAGAAATATAATCCAATGAACAAGGGTGTTTTTAAAAGCCATGTTGTTATTGTACCCTACCGCTATAATTTCATCATGCTAAAAACACGGTTGTTAGAACAGGCGCGCAGCCTGGGATTTAATGTACTGGGTGTGACTCCGGCGCTGCCCTCTCCCCGTCTGGATGCTTATCTGCGGTGGGTAGATATGGGCTTATACGGCACAATGGGCTATCTTGCCCGTGAGGATCGAGTCATCCGGCGGCGCGATTTAAACGTGATTCTGCCCGATGTACGTTCTATTATCATAGTCGGGCTGGATTACGCTGCCTTTAACATCCCCGAAAGTGTGCTGCGTGACCCACTGCGCGGACGTATTTCCAACTATGCGTGGGGCGGGGATTACCATCCGGTGATGCAGCCGCGTCTGGAATCGCTGGCGGCCTGGCTGCACGAACAGGCTGAGATGAAACATCGGGTTTACGTGGATACAGGCGCGATTCTGGAACGTAGCCATGCACAGCAGGCCGGACTCGGGTTTATCGGCAAAAACACGATGCTGATTCACCCCCGTCGCGGGTCATATTTTTTTCTGGGGGAAATCTTAACCACTCTGGAATTTGACGATTACGATGAGCCGCACACGGAAACCATGTGCGGAGGCTGTACACGCTGCTTAAACGCCTGCCCAACAGGTGCTTTCCCACAACCGTATGCGCTGGATGCACGGCGCTGCATCAGCTATCTGACGATTGAACTCAAAGGCGACATCCCGCTAGAACTGCGCCCGTTGATGGGCAACTGGATTTATGGCTGCGATGTGTGCCAGCAGGTGTGTCCTTTTGTGTGCCGATTCGCAGAGGAAACCACCGAAGCAGTCTTTCGCACGCTGGAGGTAGACCGCGCCGCGCCACCGTTGCGGGATGTGCTGACCATGACTCCGGCAGAATTTCAACATCGGTTCACAGGGTCGGCGATTTTGCGGATTGGGTACGAGCGTTTTTTGCGGAATGGGTGTGTGGCGGCGGGAAACGCTTCTGCGCCGGAACTGCGTCCCCTTCTGGAAACAATTGCTGCACAGAAAGAATCCTATCCCCTTGCCGCCTCTCATGCTGCCTGGGCTTTGAGAATGTTTTTGTGATATAGTTCTCACCATGCAACCACTCACACTCGAAAATCTTAAACAAAGTGCATTCCTTTTTTTGCAGGGGGTAAATGCAACAGGAATTCCAGAATTATTTGGGGTCACAGATGGTAAGGCTGTTGGAACTTATATAGAGCATCTTTTCAATAAATATTTACAGGAAAGATATTTTTATGAAATGGGAAGCGCTGCAAGTGGCATCGATTTTCCAATACTGGAAGTCGATTTAAAAGTAACTTCTATTCGTCAGCCGCAATCCTCATCTCCTTTTCGTTCTGCCAGTCAGAAAGTTTATGGTTTGGGCTATCATCTGCTCATTTTTGTCTATGATAAGCAGGATGATGGAGAAAAAAAGATTGCTTACCTGAATTTTCAACACGCTGTTTTTGTACACAAAGACCACACTGCTGACTACCAAACTACTCAGGGGCTGTTAGGCATTCTTGCCAGAGAAGGAAATGAGGACGATATTCTTGCTTTTCTGGAAGAGCGAAATTTGCCTCTGGATGACATTGGACGTACTCAACTAGCACAGCGAATCATAAGCACCCCTCCTACTACAGGTTATTTGACAATTTCTAACGCGCTGCAATGGCGGCTGCAATATACACGGGTAATTTCATTAGCCCAGACTGGAACTATAAGTGGTTTGGAAAACTTATTGAGGAATCCTGATGAAAAATAAAAAGATTCTAGGTGATTTCCAAACCCCCGCACCCCTTGTTCATCAAATTTTTGAACTGCTCAAACAAACGGGAAAAACCTGGTCGCGGATTTTAGAGCCAACTTGTGGAACAGGGACATTCATTCAGGTAGCCAGCAGTGAATTAGCGGTGTCCGAAATTATCGGAGTTGAGATTCAACCTTCCTATGTAGAACTGGCATCGAAAATCCAGGCGGAAAATGTTGAGATAAAAATTGTCCAGGCTAATATTTTCACAATTAATACTTTAACAGATTTACCCTGGAAAACAGCGGGGCCACTTTTAGTAGTTGGGAACCCCCCCTGGATTACTAATGCGGCACAGGGAATGTTGCAGGGCGATAATCTGCCGGAAAAATTGAATTTTAAAGGGTATAACGGTATTGAAGCAATTACAGGCAGATCAAATTTTGATGTTGCCGAATACATCTGGATTAAATTGATTCATGACCTCCGTCCTCTGCCTGTTACTTTTGCGCTTTTGTGTAAAACTTCAGTTGCAAGGAATGTGTTTAAATATCTGCTAAGTGAAGGGATTGCTTTGCGGGATGCAAGAATGTATGCAATAGACGCTAAGAAATGGTTTTCGGCAGCCGTAGACGCCTGCATGTTCACCCTAAGTTTGAATGAAAAAAGTTGTGACTATAAAATAGATTCTTACCGTAACTTCACCGATACAGTACCTGATAAAATCCTTAGTATGAGAGATGGGGTCCTGGTTACAGATACAAAAGTGTTTGAAAAATTTCAGTTTCTTAAAGGTAAAAGTCCGATTCAATGGCGTCAAGGAGTAAAACATGATGCGGCAGCCGTGATGGAGTTGGAGTATCGAGGGAGTCATTGGTTTAATAAATATGGAAAAATAGTTGAAATTGAAGATGAATACCTTTATCCCTTTCTTAAAAGCTCAGATATTAAACCAGGGGCAGATGCGAATATTCGACGTAGTATTATCATTCCTCAAAAATCTCCTGGGGAAAATACTAAATTTTTGCAATATCATGCTCCTAAACTTTGGATTTACCTCAATGGCTATCAATCAGTTTTTGAAGCGAGAAAATCCTCTATCTATAAAAATAAACCGCCATTTGCCATTTTTGGCATTGGAGACTATTCGTTTACGCCTTATAAAGTGGTGGTGTCGGGATTTTATAAAACGCCTGATTTCAAACTTGTTGTTCCATTTCATGGTAAAACTGTGCTTTGCGATGATACCTGTTACCTGCTGCCCTGTACATCCTTCATGCAAGCGGCCATCATTGTTTCGATGCTGAATCATCCTACAATACGACAGTTTATTTCCACAATGATTTTTCCAGATGCCAAGCGGCCTATCACAAAATCGCTGCTCTCTCAACTTGATTTGGTTCAGATAGCTCAATGGATTTCTACTGCGGAACTTGCACGTTCTATTGAGGCATTATGTGAGCAATTTCCACAGGAAGCAGGAGTTGTTCCGACTCAGAAAACTCAACTTCTGGACATACTGCTGCGAGATACACATGCTTTACAACCAGAACTTTTATAAATAACGTACCTTGATTGCCAGTCCCCATCCAGTGGGTGACGGTGTACCGTAGGGGCAGGAACAAGCAACGCAGTGAGCGATGCCTGCCCAAAAGGGCGGGTATCGTCCCCGCCCTTGAACCACTCAGTGAAGGGGCAAGAAGCTGAGGAGGGTTCTCTTTGCCTCATTTGCACAACGAGCAATCAAGGTAATAACCCTCTATTAATAATAGAGGGTAGGTGAGGTTAGCTTCTCAGGGCATCGTTGCCGGAAAGAGGCGCACCAATCAACGGGGCAATCAGGCAGACATTAAAGACTCCGGCCAGCACGGGCAGCACGCCAACCACCGCCAGAATAATCCCGCCTGTGCCTTCTACCACCAATAACCCAAGTGCAATCAGGATGAGTCCCGCCACAATCCGCACCAGCCGTCCACCCATCGAAGCCATCATTTTTGCAAAAGCCATTTCCGCTAACTCCTGTCTTTGATGTTTGGATGCAAAAGGCCGCAAAAGGTTACAGGTTGGAGTCAGATTTTTTGGAAAAGGCGGCTTCCAGTTGGCTGAACAATTTTTGACGCCGTTCCGCCGGAATTTTGCGCTGTCCCTGCTGGCGATACAAAAAAATCATCTGCTGCGTGGAATCCAGCACCACCCGGCAGTTGTGGCAGGTCGCCAGATGTTCCTGCGCTTCGGCGGTCAGGTCGTCGTTGAGTTCCCGATCAATGTAATCCGACAGATAGGTTAACAGCGTTTCACAGTCCATGGGGTGTTTTTTCCTCAAAGTAACCTGCCAGTTGTTCCCGTAAGGCCAGCCGCGCCCGGTGCAGACGTACCTTGACCGCCCCCGGGGTGATGCCAAGAATCTGGGCAGTTTCATCGGTAGAAAGTTCTTCTACATCTCGCAGGACAAAGACCCCCCGCAGCGCCGGCTTGAGGGTTTGCACCGCCCGTTGAATGTCATTTTGTAATTCAATACTGCTTAGCAGGGCATCCGGCAGGGTTTGCCAGTCAATCATTTTTTCTGGCACAATTTGCTGGTCATCGTCACTGTCATCCAGTTCCACCTGCGGCCTGACACGGCGCAGCCGACCCATGACCTCATTATAGGCCACCCGGTAAAGCCATGTTCCCACCGAAGAACGACCTTCAAAGCTGTCAATGTGTTCAATCAGCGCCATAAAGGTATTTTGGACCACACCATCGGCCACCTGTTCATCGTGCAGCAGACTTAACGCCAACTGATAAATCCGGTCAGAATACATTTCAAAAACTTCTGCCAGCGCTTCCCTATCGCGCTGCTTCAGCCGGATGACAAGCACAGAATCATCAGCCATCTCTACCCTCATCTATGCAATGATGGATACGGTCTTTAGCAGGATTTCACCCAGCCGAACATCCCCATTTACCGTAATGTATGGTTTTAATACCTCAATGTCCTGATTTCTGGTAAAAAGTCGCCAGGCGGTATCCGCATCAAGGGTTATGGTGCTTGCGGCGGGCAGGTCAGTGTCTGAATACAGCTCCCAACCATCGGATTCCCGCACCAGATGCCATTCCCCATATCCTGTAATGACAACTTTAATCAGGGTATCCACCGGAGCATCCACCTGTTTATAGGTTTTCGGCAGCGCATGAACAAAAGTTGCCAGCACGGGCTGCATGTAACGGGCTTCCTTTAAACTCTCGCGCCCGATAGCATCACAAATATGCTGATGATGTGTCCAGTATTCGGTCAGTTCTCGCGCCAGATGCAGCCACATAGGGTCTGGTTGGTCGCCTGCCCACCCGATAGGGCCGCCCATGCTAGAGAGGTCAATGGCAAGAAAAAGCGTGTGAATTTGCTGTCCGGTGTAATCAAGCAAATCTATCAGCAGCTTTCGGCTCAGCCGCCGCATGGCATTCACCCACAGGTCATTTTGAGCGTTGATATAAGCGACCAGTTCATCCCATCCGTTGAAGGGAAAATAGCGGCCATCGTGGTCACGCATATTCGAGAGCAGCCCCATATCATCTCCCAGAATATGCAGCGCAACATCCCGCACCGACCAGCCTTCACAAACCGTCGGTTTATTCCATTCCTCATCGGTCAGGGAGGCCAGAATATGCAAAAGTTCCTGCCGCACCTCTGGTATCAGATCAACCACCAGCACCGGTTGAATAGATTTTTTCACGCAAGTTCTCCACTTCAGCACGAATAGCCGCCGTATCGAGTGTTCCCTGCTGACGCAAAATCACGTTACCTTCACCGTCAAACAGCAGCAGCGCCGGAATAAACGTGACTCCATACTGCCGCGCCGACTCGCGCCCAACGCGGCTCATCAAATCCAGGCGCAGCACGTCGGCTTTGCCTTTCAGGTCAGATTCTAACCTATCCACGATAGGTTTGTTCACGGTGCAAATGGTTCACAGATTAGAATAAAATTCTACCACTGTTGGCTGTCCGTCGCGCAGTTTGCGGTCAAGATCGGCGCTGGTTTTGATGTCCGACGGCTTGATGTACCAGAGAATATGAATCACCACAAACGCGGTTAGCCCCACGCCAATTAGAATCAAAAGCATGGATTTCATCTGTCCTTTCCTTTTTAATTAGATGAGCAGGAAAGGGAAAAGTTACAAAGCCGCCCCTTATGAACCGTTGCCACGCTCAGGGTTTGGAACAAATATTGCCTTGCCTTCGTCGTGGAGCAGTTTAGCAATCAGGGCTGTCCAGCCGTTTTGATGACTTGCACCTAATCCACGCCCTGTTTCAGCATCAAAATGTTCATAGAACCATATCAACTGATGCCAGTGCGGGTCGTTCTGGAAATAGGCCGTATCCCCATGCAGGGGACGATGGCCTTCTGAGTCCCGTTCAAAGAGGCTCAGCAAACGATGAACAAGATTATGCGCCCGGTCTGCCAGTGGGATGTTGAATGAGTCCCCGTAAAATTGATGATAGTAGTGAAGGGCTTCAATCACCATGTGATTAATCGGTGTCCAGATGGGACCGCGCCAGTTGGAATTGCCACCAAACATATTACTCGCGGCTTCCGATGGCATATAATGTAATTCAAATTCCTTATCACCGAGTTTATATTTCACCGGATGGTCTTTATGATAACGAGACACAGAACGAATCCCAAACGGGCTATAAAATTCATTCGGGTCAAAAAGGGTATGGATAAGTTTTGCCAGATTGTCACGCGGCACAAGGGAAATCAGATAACAGCCGTTGGTATTTATTTCACATGCCTCCTGCAAGCGCTGTTGCAGCCTGGGCAGGGTTTTGAGGCTGTCCTGCTGAATAAGCGTAGCCGCAACTACTGGCACAATCCCAACCAGCGAACGTACTTTTAAGGGCTGGGATTTTCCATCGGGCAGATGCAGCACATCATAATAAAATTGATCATCGGCATCCCATAAGCCGGAAAGTGCCTGGCTGATTTTTAAAGCATGGTCAAGGTATTTCACCGCCGCGTCATCGTCCCCCAACTCTACCGCCAGACTCAGCATATTGATTGCAAATAATCCCATCCATCCGGTGCTGTCCGCCTGTGCTAACCAGGCATCTTCGGGAATATCCTGATTACGATCCAGAAGACTAATGTTATCCATTCCCATGAAGCCGCCGGAAAATAAGTAAGAGTCGTGGCAGTGAGTGTTTAGCCACCATTGAAAATGCAGGTCAAGACGGTTATAAGCGCGGCGCAAAAATGACAGGTCATAATGCCCGAGTTTGTCTTTCGTCTGCTGATAAATGTGCCAGGCTGCCCATGCAAAAAGCGGTGGATGCGGAGTCGTAAAATCGCCCTCAAAGGCAGCCATCGCTCCATCACTCCGCATATAACGCTCGCTGACCATGAGTTCAAGCTGCTGTTTAGCAAAGGTGGGGTTAACAATCGCCAGGGTAACAACCTGAAAGGCCAAATCCCAGGCAGCCAGCCAGGGATATTCCCAGGTGTCCGCCTGAGAAAGAATGTCGTGAGCGTCAAAATGCTGCCAGTCCTGATGGGTTTTATACTGTTCCCGATGGGGTGCTTTGTAGCGGGCATCTCCTTCCAGCCAGCGTTTGACATTAAACTGGTAGAAATTTCGATTCCAGCCTAATCCCCCAAGCGCGGTACGCTGGATAAAGTTCCCTTCCGGGCTTAACGTGGGCTGCTCGCTTTGTAACGCGCTGTAAAATTCATCTGCCTCGTGCTGACGCTGCTCGAATATGGCATCAAAATCCGCCCAGGGAGTCTCATTTTTTTCAGGCGAAAACCGTGTTCGGACGGTGAAACTTTTTCCGGCCTCCAGGGTAGAAACCAGATGAGCAGCACATTTGCTCCCCTCACCCGCAGGATTCACCCGATGCTGCTGACCACGAACCACCGCGTACTCAATGCCATCTTTGACATACAGACTGTCATTGGGCAGGTCATACAACTTTTCCAGATTGGTTTCATTTTCGGTAAAGAGAAAATCCGACTCCACATACCAGTGATAATTTTGAAAATCGGGGTGTTCAACCTGAATAGTGTGTGTACCAGCCTGTCTGAGGCGGGGACGCACTGCATTTTCCTGCCACGACCAGGTATTGCGATACCACAATGTTGGCAAAATATGCAGGGGTGCGGCTTCCTGTCCCTGATTAACTGCCGTAATCCGGCACAAGATATCATGGGGAGAGGCTTTGGCATATTCAATAAAAACATCAAAGGTGCGGTTTGCGGAAAAGGTGTGTTCCAGGACATTGACCAGTTCAAATTCACGTTCGTCGTTTTTGCGAAGGTCGTTTTCCTGCCGCAACCGTTGGTATGGAAATTCGACCTGGGGATATTTGTACAGCATTTTCATGTAGCTGAAGGTGGGCAGGCCATCCAGATAAAAATAATAGTCCTTGACATCCTCCCCATGATTGCCTTCCTGGTTTGAAAGCCCATAAAAGCGTTCTTTCAGTATGGGGTCCTGTCCGTTCCACAGCGCCACCGCCATACATAGCCTTTGTTGATGGTCGCTGAAGCCGCCAATCCCATCTTCAGTCCAGCGATAGGCACGGCTGCGGGCATGATCAAAAGGAAACGCCAGCCATGCATCTGCTGTCGGATGATAATTTTCGCGGACTACCCCCCAGGCGCGGTTGCTGACATAGCTGCCCCAGAGCTGCCAGCTATCATAATTCTGAAGTCGTTCGTATTCCTGTGTATTGTGGAGACTCATAATTTAGGCAGCACCTTTTCACCAAATGCTTCGATAAACTGTTCCTGCTGGCGGTTGACGTTATGAATAAAAATGCGTTCAAACCCCAGTTCAATATCCTGCTGAATCCAGTCCAGATGTTTTTCTGGATCGGAGGAAATGCGGATATGGGTGGTTAAGTCCTCCCGACGGACTAAATTCCCCAGACAGTCAAATTGATTGGGCATCCGTAATTCGGAGAGGACTCGGCTTTCCAGAATATTATTGCGCCACTGGTCGTATGCACCTTCTAGCGCTTCTTCGTCTGTGCGCCCGTAGGAAGTTTGTGCCTGCAAATACATGGGTTTGCCCTCCCCACCTCCCCGACGAAAGGCTTCAATAAAGGCTTTTTGTTTTTCAACAGGTTTATAAACGGTGATAATGCCATCTGCCCATTTGCCAACCCATTCCGCCGTTTCTGGCGTCAGCGCTGCCCCCAAAATAAGAGGTGGCTCAGCCGGACGGGTAAACAGATAGGCTTCATCGACGGTGATATACTTGCCGTGAAAGGTCACGGTTTCTCCTGCCCATAAAGCGCGAATCACCTGCACACATTCCAGAAGGCGCGTATTCCGTTCCGGTTTCCCCGGCCACCCTCCACCGGTGATATGTTCGTTCATATACTGTCCACTTCCGAAGGCACACCAGAGGCGTCCGGCAAACATTTCGGCAAGGGTCGCAGCCGCCTGCGCGATAATGGCCGGGTGATAACGCTGACCGGGGGCGCATACCATCCCAAAAGGCAAACGGGTAGCGTGCATGGCTGCGCCTAACCATGACCAGGCATAACCACCCTGTCTTTCGCTCCAGGGCGTAAAATGATCAGAGGACATGACTGCCTGAAATCCTGCCTGTTCTGCGAACTGTACATACTTTAAAAGCTGAGAGGGGCGAAACTGCTCGTGCGAACTGTGGTATCCAATTTGTGGCATTGTATTTCTCTTTGCATCTTTTAGGTTTTACCCTATTTAGGTAGAGAGTGCCTTATTTTCTCACGCGACACTCAGCTAACCACCGTTCCGGTTTTCTGGTAAGATAATAATCAAATAGGTCTGTTTTTAACTTGACAGAACACACCCGCGATTTTTTCATTGCCAATATTTCTCATGAATTTCGCACGCCGTTGTCCTCGATTAGTGCATCGCTGGAAATTTTTTCCGATGACCTGGAACATCTTTCCCGCAGCGAAATGCGCGAACTGCTCAATTCGATTCGGCTGAGCGTGACGGGTTTACAAATGCTGGTCGATAATCTGCTCGACAGCGCCAGCATTGAGGCCGGGCAGTTCAGTATTACCCGTCGCCCTGTTCAGTTAAATACGGTACTGGCCGACGCGATTCATATCATGCAGCCGTTGTTGGACCGCCGCCAGCAGACCCTGACTCTGCTCGAACCCCTTTTTTTACCGCCCGTTCAGGCCGATGTGAACCGTCTGCGGCAGGTCATCATTAATTTGCTGATGAATGCCAGCAAATACAGCCCGCAAAATGAATCCATTGATTTGACGGTGGAATTGGGAGAAGATGGAATCAAAATTAGCGTGGCGGATAGAGGTACGGGTATTCCCGAATCGGAACAGGAAAACATCTTTTTTCGTTTTGTCCGTCTTGACCATCACCATGAGGAGGGTGTGGGATTAGGATTGGCGGTGGTTAAGGCCATCGTTGAGGGGCATGGCGGACAGGTCGGGGTGCAGCCCCGTCCCGGGGGGGGAACCATTTTCTGGCTGAAAATACCGGGAGAGGCGCATGAAAGTGCTGGTCGTGGATGATGACTTAGCGCTGGCGGACGTGATTGCTTTTACGCTGCGGCGGGCAGGCTTTCATATTGTGACCGCGTATGATGGCGTGATGGCATTAGAACGCTGGCGCAGCGAATCGCCGGATGTGATTGTGCTGGATTTAAATTTACCCAAAATGGACGGACTGGCGGTGTGCCAGCACATTCGGGCGCAGACCAGCACACCGATTATTATGCTGAGCGTAAACGGCGAAGATGATGATGTGGTGCGCGGGCTAGAACTTGGCGCAGACGATTACATGACCAAGCCGTTTAGCCCGCGCCAACTGGTTGCCCGCATTAAAGCGGTCATGCGGCGGGCAGGCATTGTTCAGACCCCTGGCCCCCTATCTGTAGGCGATTTAACGCTGGATATTGCCCGCCGGGAAGTGACTTCGGCAGAACGTGACCCCGTACAGCTTACCCAGTTGGAATGTCGATTTTTAGAAGTGCTGATGCTCAACGCGGGACAGGTGCTGCCTGCCGATGCCATTATTCAGCAGGTATGGGGCGTTTCCGGCGGGGATAAAGTCATGCTCAAGCAGTTGGTTCACCGCCTGCGCCAGAAAATCGAACCGCGCCCTTCCGAACCCGCTTATATTGAAACGATTCCCGGGGTGGGCTATGCGCTGGTGGTCAGGTCGGAAGAATAGGATGCGAATTTTTACCCCCACCCCAAACCCCTCCGCATACGCGATAAAGGGAGAGGGGATTTTGCTCCCCCTCTCCCCTGGTGGTGGGAGAGGGGGACGGGGGGTGAGGGGGAAAGTTCACCCATGACCTACCCTTATTTATCCCTCAAAAATATCACGATTGATCCGGCGCTGGTGCAGCGAATCCCTCGTTATCTGGCGTATTATCACCTTGCCCTGCCCGTTGCGGAGGATGACGACCAGATTACGCTGGTGATGGTGCATCCTGATAACAAAAAAGTGCGGGATTTATTTGAGGAACGCCTGGGCGGAAAAGTGTTTCCTGTGCAGGGCAGCAGCGACGAAATCAAGGCCACACTGGACTTGCTGTATGCGGGAGAAGATATGACCAGCGCTCCCCGATTCTTAAGCTGGTCAGCCAGCCAGCCGGAACAGGTCTTAGCCACCGCCCAGCAAATCACCAGAGCGTTTTCTGATGAGGCGGTGTGTCTCGATGCCAGCCAGAACAGCCTCGATACAGTGCTGCAAATTGCGGGACGGTATGCGCTGGCGGTGATTGATACGCGCAGTCCGATTACCCACCTGCTGCAAAAATCGAATACCTCCCTGTTTTTGCTGCGCGGTGCGGAAGTCCATTTCCGCCGGATTCTGGTCGCCTTACAGGGACATTCACCCGATAAACGCACGCTGGAAATGGTCGCACCACTTGCCCGAACCTATCAGGCACAGGTCACGATTTTAGGGGTGGCCGCCCCCATGAAACGACACAATATTCAGGGCATTTCCACGCTGCTCAATCCGGCAGCGCAGGCGGGCGCTCATGTGCAGGAATGTGTGTCGCTGGCGCAGGAGTCCGGAATTACGGGGCAGTTGAAACTGCGGCAGGGACTCCCCCATGAGCAAATCGCCGCCGAATGTATCGACGGCGGGTATGATGTGCTGGCAATTGCGGTAGAAACCTACGGCGCGTTTGTCTCGCGCATTGTGCAGATTATTGAGTCCCGCGCGCCGGACAGCCCGCAGCATATTCTCGCCGTCAAACCGACGGTGGAATACCCAGCAGGTGATAATCTTTGAGTCCTACGTAGACAGTTTGCCCCGGTACCAGCCCAAGCGCCCGCACCCGATCCGGTTGCAGCAGCACATCCAGCGCAGTTTCCCCAAGCTGAACCGTGACACGCTCCTGTGAACCCGCAAATGTCAGGCTTATCACCATGCCCTGCCCGATAAGTCTGCCGTTCAGGGCGGCGGGGTCGGGGGTCAGTTCGATTTCTTCCGGTCGGGCAAGCAGCTGCACGGGCTGATTTTCCAGATGGTCGCTATCCGGCGGCACAGGCAGTTTTGCTTCTCCAAGAAACACATAGTGGCTGTTGCGCCGTGCAGGGAGCAGATTCGCCGTCCCTAAAAAAGTGGCCGTAAAATGAGTCTGCGGGCGGCGGTAAAGCTGACTCGGTGTGCCGACTTCCAGCAGCCTGCCCTGCTCAATAATGCCGATGCGGTCTGCCAGTTCAAACGCTTCTTCCTGATCATGGGTTACGAGAATAGTAGTAACGTGTAAACGCTGCTGAATCTCGCGTAAGTTCTGGCGAAGCTGGGCGCGAATTTTGACATCCAGCGCCCCAAACGGCTCATCCAGCAGCAGCACCCCCGGTTCATGTGCCAGCGCCCGCGCCAGCGCGACTCGCTGCTGCTGCCCACCGGAAAGCTGCCAGGGCATCCGTTTTTCCATGTCCGCCAGCCCGATCAGTTCCAGCAGTTCCGCCACTCGTGCATTTTTTTCCCGATGGGAGACGCGGCGCACGTTCAGCGCAAACGCGATATTCTGCGCGACATTCATCTGCTGAAACAGCGAGTAGTTCTGGAACACGAATCCCGTATCGCGTTTTTGCGGGGGCAGGTGGGTGACATCACGCCCGTGCAGCCAGATTTTGCCTTCATCCAGAGAAGTGAGTCCGGCAATCATCCGTAAAATTGTACTTTTACCACTGCCACTCGCGCCCAGCAGGACAAACAATTCACCCGCTTCAATTTCTAGCGAAACTTCATTCACCACCGTCTGTTTGCCGTACTTTTTGGTCAGCTTATCGAGTTGGATGGACATTTCTTTCCCGCCTTTTGTTCAGCAGTGTGTTTAATACAGCCATTAAAATCAAAATCGCCACCGCCAGCACCCCTAGAGTCAGGGAAACACTGTACGCGCCAATACGATTCCGGTCTAACAGGGCGCGGTAAACGAAGGTGGTAGCGGTTTCGGTTTTGCCTTCGATGCCGCCGCTGACCACCGCCACCGCCCCAAATTCACCCACCGCACGGGCAAAGGTCAGCACGATTCCGTACAAAATTCCCGTCCAGATGACAGGCATCACAATGTGCCAGAATACCCGCCAGCGCCCCGCGCCCAAAGTATACGCCGCTTCTTCCTGTGTGCCGGACATGGCCGCCAGCACCGGCGCGGTTTCTCGTGCCACAAATGGCAGGGTGACAAACGTTTTGGCTATCAGCATCCCCGGCAGGGCAAACACGATTGCTATCGGTGATTCAATCCAGCCATTCCTGCCAAACAGGATAATCATGGTGTACCCAAAAATAACGGGCGCAAACACAAAGGGAATATCGACCAGCGCATCCAGAATCGGTTTTCCCACAAAGTTATGCCGTACCAGCACCCACGCCAGAATCACTCCCAGCACCGTGTTGATAGCTGTTGCCACCAGCGAAAGCTGGAAACTGACCTGAATCGCGTGTTTTACGTCCGGCTCATCCAGCGCCGCCCGCACGGGTTCGATTCCGTCCTCAAAAGTCCGGTCCACAATCGCGTAAATGGGCGCAAGCACCAGCACCCCCGCATAGCCCAGCACCAGCAGCAGCAAAATCAGCGCCAAGGGGGAACGAATGGGCTGCTCAGACACGGTGCGCCCTCCACTTAAAAAGATCCACACTCAGAGTCACGGCCAGCGCGATAAAAATCAGCAGGAGCGATACACTGCTTGCGCCCGCCATATTGCCACCTTCCACCTGAGCATAGATGTAAACGGTGGCGGTCTGGGATTTCATGGGCAGGTTGCCCGCCACGATGATAATCGCACCAAATTCGCCGAGCGCCCGCGCAAAACTCAACAGCGCTCCGGTCAGAATGGCCGGACGAACGGTGGGCAAAATCACCCGCCAGAACGTCCCCCAACTGTACGCACCAAGTGTATGGGCGGCTTCTTCCTGATGAATATCCATTTCCCAAAGGACGGGCTGCACCGCCCGGATCACAAACGGGTAGCCGACAAACAGCAGCGCCAGAAGTATTCCCGGCGGCGCGTATAAAATCTGTTCGCCCGTTTTTTCCTGAATAAACATTCCCGCGCTGGTTTGCGGGCCATACAGCAGCACCAGCATCACCCCTGTCACCAGCGTCGGAATAGCAAACGGCAGGTCAATGAAGGCGTTCAACAGGGATTTGGCCGGAAACCGATATTTGACCAGCACATACGCGGTGAGTGTTCCCATAACGGTATTGATAAGTGCCATCACCGCCGCCGTCCATACGGTGAGTTTAATCGCATGGTAGGCAATCGGGTGGGTGATGCTGTCCCAGAAATCGGTCAGACCGTTTTCCAGCCCTTTATAGGCAACCACAAACACGGGTAGCGCGACCAGCAACCCAATATAAATGAAGGCGGTCAGCCGCAGCCCCCATGTTCCCCAGGGGAGGGCAAAATCAGACGTTTTTGCTGAGGTCAGTTGTGCCATATCCTTCTCCATTCTGCCCCTCACCCCCGGTGGGTTGAGGGGCGGACAGTAGGGGCAGGCATCGCTCACTTCGTTCGCTTGTTCCTGCCCTTTCCGTAGGGGGCGGGTATCCGCCCCTACATTTATCTCCTTATCTGCCCCTCTCCCCCGGTGGGAGAGGGGTAAGTTTTAGTTCCCTTTCACCTCAGCAATCAGCAGGGTGAAGCGGCCATTTTCACCAAATAGCTCTTTACTGACCGTTTCCCACCCGCCAAATTCCTCAATCGTGAACAGGTCTTGAATCACCGGAAACTGCTCGACAATTTCCTCCTCAGCCGCGACTTCCGGCACGACGGGGCGGAATCCGTGTTTGGCAAAAATGCGCTGCGCTTCTGGCGTGTACAGAAATTCGATAAAGGCTTCGACAGCTTCACGGTTGCCGTGTTTATCCACGTATTCGTCAATCAGGGCAATCGGGTTTTCAATCAGGATGGTTGAACGCGGATAAATAACCTCTACCTCACCCCCCGCTAATTTGGCCGCGAAAATCTCATTTTCGTAAGTAATTGCCACATCACCGACGCCGTTTTCAAAGGTCAGGTAACTTTCGCGCCCGTCTTTATCAAAGACCAGCACGTTATCAATCACTTCAGCCAGAAAATCGGTAGCGGTTTCCGCCTCGTACCCTTCTACAAAGCCACGTTTGGCCGCGCCATAGGCTGCCAGAATATTCCATTGAGCGCCGCCGCTGGTAGAGGGGTCGGGGGTAATCACTTCGATTCCGTCCCGAATGATGTCATCCCAATCCTCAATGTTTTTCGGGTTGTCCGGACGCACCGCCAGCACCGCCACAGAGGTCGAAACCGTGCCGTTATAATTAGCTTTCCAGTCATGGGTAATCAGTCCTGCGTCAACCAGCGCGGTCACATGCGCTTCCAGCGACAGGGCAGCTATATCGGCTTCAAACCCGCCCGCAATCGCCCGCGACTGTGCGCCGGACGCCTGATAGGATTCTTCAAATTTTACTTTTTGTCCGGTCTGTTCTTCCCACTGCTCCACAAACATGGGAATCAGTTCGCCGTAGGCTTCACGCGGGACGGCAAATCCGGCCAGGGTTATCGTGATTTCGTCGTCGGCAGCCTGAGCAGGGTCGTTTTGAACTCCCTTTCCGGTGCTGAACATCAAAAATCCAATGAGTAGAAGGGGTAGCAGAAACAAACTGGCGTATTTCATGACGTAACATCCTTTCTGCCCGCAGCATACCATTTTTGCGAATTTAACATCAATTTTATGGGGGGTTTGTCACCAGTTTGTCACCGGATTGTTACGGGGGTATCACCGAAAAAGTACAAATTTGCACCCCAATGGTCTGATAAAAATCCCCCGCATTTTTGCCAGCTTGCGTTATAATGTTGCAATTGTTAGCCTGAAAGGAAAACCTGTGCGCGATTATCAGTTTTTAGATACCATAAGCGAGGAAGAAGGACGGCTTCAGTTTACCAACCGTGAAGGTGGGGCAAACCACAGCATCCTGGCGCTGGCACAGGAAGGCGACAAAGTGGTGATTTCGGCCAGTCTGGGAGCGCTGGAAGTGGCGCTGCGGCTGCGGCTGGAGGAACTCAAACGCCAGTTTAACGGCCTGAAACACGTTCCCGGGCTGTCGATTACGCGGCAGGTGGGGACGGTAGAAGCCTTTATGGGCATGGGACTGGTAGAGGGGTCTCAACTGGTGTTACGTCCGACTCTGCTGGTAGATGCCACCGGAAGATTGAGCTTTAATCTGCTGCTCAGCGAACCCTGCTATCAGCGTTTGCTGGAATGGCTGAACGCAAAAAAATGAGGTTATCCCTGATAACTGAAAACCGAAAACTAAAAACCAAAAACTGAAATTAAGGAGCTTTTATGACCGACCTCAAGTTCCCCGAAGATTTAAAATACACCCAGAGCGACGAGTGGGTGCGTCTGGAAGGCGATACCGCCACGATTGGCCTATCGGACTACGCCCAGAACGCGCTGAATGACATCGTATATATCGAACTGCCCGGCGTGGGCGACAAACTGGACGCGGGCGGCTCGATTGGTACTGTCGAAAGTGTCAAGGCCGCTTCCGATATTTATTCGATGGTGGGTGGCGAAGTGATTGCCGTGAACGACAAATTAGAATCCTCGCCCGAACTCATCAACTCCGACCCCTACGGCGAAGGCTGGATTGTGAAGTTAAAAACCGACGGCAGTCTGCCCGCCGATTTGATGGACGCCGCCGCGTACAAAAAATACTGCGAAGGCCGCGAGTAAGATTGATCCCCCACCCCAAACCCCTCCCCCATAAAGGGAGAGGGGCTTTTTCTCCCCCTCACCTGCCTCTGGGAGAGGGGGATGGGGGGTGAGGGTAAACTTGTCAGAATTATCGGAGGGCGGCTGCCCTCGTTTAGTGTAAGTGAGGTAAAGTTGTCGTATTATCCCCATACTGAAGCAGAACGCACCCGGATGCTTGAAGCCATCGGGGTGAAATCCCTCAATGACCTGTTTGAACCCATTCCCCAGGAAAACCGCTTCCCCGATTTGAATTTACCCGAAGCCATGTCCGAAATTGAAATCGTGCGGGAGCTTTCGGCGGTCAGCAGTTTTAACGCCTCTGCCGATGAATTTGCGGTGTTTCTGGGCGCGGGCGCGTATCATCATTTTATCCCCTCCGTCGTGGATCACATCATTCGGCGGGGCGAATTTTTGACCTCGTACACCCCCTACCAGCCCGAAGTCAGCCAGGGGACATTGCAAGCGGTCTACGAATTTCAAAGTATGATTTCTGTGCTAACAGGCATGGAAGCCGCCAACGCCAGCCACTACGACGCAGCTACATCACTGGCCGAAGCTGTCACAATGGCTTACGAAATTAAACGCGGCAAACGGAAAAAAATTATCCTGTCCCCGTTTGTGAATCCCATGTACCGCGATGTGGCACAGACCTACCACCAGCACCGTGATATTGAATTTAAGGGGCATCGGGGCAACGCTACGATTCCCGACCTGGTGGATATGGTTGATGCCCAAACGCTGATGGTGATTGTGCAGTACCCGGATTTTCTGGGCAAAATCCAGGAGCTAACCGATATTGCGAAAGCGTGCAAAACGCATGACGCCCTTCTGTGCATCGTGACGGATCCGGTGGCGTGTGCGCTGCTCAAACCCCCCGGCGCGTTTGGCGCGGATATTGTCGTCGGCGAAGGCCAATCGCTCGGAATCCCGCTGAGTTTTGGCGGTCCGTACCTCGGATTTTTTGCTACCAAAAACGACCATGTTCGCAAAATCGCCGGACGTATCGTGGGCGAAACAGTCGATCAGGACGGGCGGCGGGCTTTTGTGATGACGCTGCGCCCGCGTGAACAGGACATCCGGCGCGAAAAAGCAACCAGCAATATCTGTACCAATCAGGGGCTGATGGCGCTGGCGGCGTGTGTGCATATGAGTGCGC
>CAZKZS010000044.1:0-21164 GCA_964557285.1 uncultured Anaerolineae bacterium
CGTAGACCCGCAGTGTGTGGCTGCCATTGATATAGGACTGGACAACTTAGCGACTGTAACCTCCAACCAGCCGGACTTCGTGCCGCTTCTGGTCAACGGCAGACCGCTGAAAGCCATCAGCCAGTTCTATAACCAACAGCGTGCCAGACTGCAAAGCCTGCTCAAAGACAATCGTCAGACCTCCCGCCAGTTGAACACCCTGACCGACAAGCGTAACCGTCGGGTGGATGCCTACCTGCATCTGGCAAGCCGCCGGATTATTGATTTTCTTGTGCAGCATGGCATTGGAACACTGGTGATTGGCAAAAATGAGGGTTGGAAGCAGCACATCAACCTGGGCAAGCGCACCAACCAGAACTTTGTGCAAATTCCTCATGCCCGCTTCATCGAGATGCTGACTTACAAGGCAAAACTCGTGGGAATTGAAGTCATCCTGACGGAAGAAAGTTACACCTCCAAATGCAGCTTTTTGGACAATGAACCCATCGGCAAGCATCAGGTTTATGCAGGGAAACGGGTACATCGCGGATTGTTTCGGGCGGGAAACGGTAGGCTCATCAACGCCGATGTGAATGGCTCGCTCAACATCCTGCGAAAAGTAATCCCGAACGCTTTCGCTAACGGGATAGGGGCGTCCGTAGTTACGCCTGTGCGGGTGACACCGCATCAACGGTTTCCGTAGTTTTCTATGGAAGTTGATACTATTAATTGTATCGAACCATTGTACAGGTCAATGTCAGGCAAAAGGTGGAAGAATTTTACAGAAATTTAACACTTTTTAGCCGGAATTTTACTCAGGACGTGTATCATCAATAGAACGAACACAGGTTCGGATGGCAGAATAATGCAATCACATCTTGTCCTTCATTTTGGCACACAGTACCCGTCGCTGCTGCTGGATTTACGCACCCGCACGATTCTGGGGCGCGGCCAGACCTCCGAAGATTTTGTGCTGGATTTAAGTATTTTTGATGCCTTCGCGCTGGGGGTATCGCGCCGTCATGCCCTTTTATACATGAAAAACAACCAGATTTTTATCGAAGATTTAGGGTCAGTGGAAGGGACATGGCTGAATGACCAGTGGCTGATTCCTTTCAAGCCCTATCCCGTCACACGGACTTCTATCCTCAAACTGGGGCGTCTGACCCTAAAGCTATATAACGATGTTAAGATGGCAGCACTGCCCCAATAAATTCACGGTTGCCGTTGCAAAAATCGACGGCAGCCAGCCGTTTTTTCCCCCCTATCTGTAATGCCGTTGGCGCGTACAACCCGCTGCTCGTACCAATCACCACCGGAGAGTCAGGATGCGCCGCTACCTGTCCGGGGGCAAGGTCGCCTTCAAGCGGCTGCCCCGCCAGGATTTTGAGCAGTTTTCCGTTCCAGTGGGTGAACGTTCCCGGCCAGGGGGTAAACGCCCGTACCAGACGGTCAATCTCAACGGCGGGTGTTGTCCAGTCGATTTGTCCGTCCTCTTTGCGAATCTGCGGCGCGAAGGTGGCCTGCTCGTCCTGCTGCGGTACAGGAGTCAGCAGCCCGCGCAAATACAGACGCAGCGCCGTCAGCAGCAGGGGGCCGGCGCGTTCCGCCAGTTTATCGTGCAGCGTGGCGGCGGTTTCATCGGGGGCGATCATGACCGTTTCTTTGATGAGCATGGGACCGGTATCCAGTCCGGCATCCATTTTCATGATGGTGATGCCTGTTGCCTTATCTCCGGCACGAATGGCGGCCTGAATAGGGGCAGCCCCGCGCCAGCGTGGGAGCAGCGAAGCATGAACGTTAATGCTGCCGTGTGGAGGAATGTTCAGAATGTAATCTTTTAAAATCTGCCCATACGCGGCAACCACCTGCACATCCGGCGACCAGCCTGCCAGTTTGACCTTCACTTGCTCTCCGCGCAGTTTTTCCGGCTGGAACACCTCAATGCCTGCCTCTAACGCGGCTTCTTTAACGGGCGGGGGTTTCATCGGGCTGCCGCGTCCGGCGGGGCGGTCTGGCTGTGTGACCACGCCCACCACTTCAAAATCATCGGCACGTAACAGAGCTTTTAAAGTTGGGATGGCAAATTCGGGACTGCCCATAAACACAACACGATATTTCATCCGGTCATTTTCTCCGATTTGAGATATTCCAGCCGATGCTGACCAGCGCAAGCGCCGCCAGACAGGTCATGATGGTAAATACAAATGCTTCAATGCCATTCATAGCAAAATAATCTTGCAGGACCAGACCAACCAGCCCACCCGCAAGCACGGCCGCGTTTGCCGCGCGGCGTGGAAGTGGTTTTTGCATGAAGCCATCCTTTTTTTCGATTTTAGCCTGCTGTGGTTTAAAATAAAACTGCCTTTTCTAGGAGGGGCTATGCTGGAAATTATTGAACAACAACCTGAGGGTCTGGTGCGGCCTGCGCCGCTTTTGTTTGTGCATGGGGCATGGCACGGGGCATGGTGCTGGCAGGAACATTTTTTGCCGTATTTTGTCCGTAATGGCTACCGGTGCTGTGCGGTGAGTCTGCGCGGGCATGGGGGCAGCGACGGGCGGGTGCGCTGGGCAAGCTGGAAAGATTATCTGATGGATATTCATGAAGCGGCCAGCCGTTTAGACCTGTCGCCCGTGCTGATTGGACATTCGATGGGCGGGTATCTGGTGCAAAAATATCTGGAGTATTTCCCTGCAACGGCGGCGGTGCTGCTGGCATCGATCCCGTCACATGGGATTCTGCCGTATTTGGTGCGGTTTGCGGTGCGGCATCCGGGTATTTTTTTAAAAACGGCGCTGACTCTGACCCCTTATCATCTTGTTGGCACGCCGGAACTGGCACATGAGGGCTTATTTTCGCCGGAGATGCCTGTTGAACAGGTTAGAAAATACTGGGAAAAGCTCACCCATGAATCATTCCGTATGGTGCTGGACAGCAGTATGCTGGCGCTGCCCAAACCCAAACGCATCGTCAAAACGCCCGTGCTGGTGATTGCGGCGGAAGATGATCAACTTTTTCATGTGAATGAGGAAAAAGCCACCGCACGGAACTATCGTGCGGAACTGCACGTTATTCCGGCGATGGCGCATGATGTCATGCTTGAAAAAGAATGGCAGCAGGCAGCAGATTTAACGCTCAACTGGCTGCACAAAAACGGGTATTAACCCATAACCACCTCAACAGGGTGAGTCTGACCGTCCTCAACAATGGGGAGCAGGTCGCCTTGTAGAGGTTTGCCATCCATACAAATCGACTGAACCCCTGTATTCACATGCTGCGGGTTACGGATGGTGATGTCATACACCGCGCCGCGAAACCGACGAACGACCTTCAACCCATCCCAGTTTTTTGGGATACACGGGTTAATGCGTAAGCCCCGATAGGTGGGGGTAATGCCCAGGATATGCTGGGTAGCCGCACGATACGCCCATGCCGCCGTGCCAGAAAGCCAGCTATTGCGCCCCAATCCGGCCTGTGGGTGTTCGTCCGCCAGGATGTTTTGCGCGTAAGCGTATGGCTCAATTTCATAAACGTCGATGTTTTTGGCCGCCGGATTCATCTGGACGTAGTATTGATAGGCCAGGTCGCCGTTGCCAAGCGTCGTTTCCGCGATAATGACCCAGGGATTGGTATGCAGGAAGATTCCGCCGTTTTCTTTCGCGCCGGCGGGATAGGTGCTTGCGCCGCCGATGGTGCTGTCATAGCCGTTGTACCCCGGGGTCATTTTTTTGATGCCGTTGGCCGTATTCAGTTTTTTATTCACCGACTCGAGCGCCTGTCTTGCCCGTTCAAAAGGTGCAAAACCCGACAGCACCGCCCACGACTGAGCATTGATAAAAATCTGCCCGTAGGTGTTTTTGTGTGAGCCGATGGGTTCACCTTCGGCGGTGAAGTAACGCACGTACCATTCCCCATCCCAGGCGTGCTGATTGACCCGTTCCCGCATGTCATTGTAGTAAGCCGTATATTGCGCCACTGACTCGGAATCCCCTAAAAAGGTGAACAGGTCAATGAGATGGGCAAGGGCGCTGCCGTAAAGATTGGCCGTGAACAGGGATTCCGCACCGGTGGGCAGATTCATCGTGTCGTTCCAGTCGGCAAACCCAAGCAGGGGTAGGCCATGTTTGCCGACATGCGTGCGGGTAAATTCGATGCCGCGCCGCAGGTGGTCTAACACCGTGCCGGAGTCCTGCTGGTAATATGGAATCACTTCCTGCAAAAAGGCAAAATCACCCGTTTCTGCCAGATAGCTGCACACCGCCAGCACCATCCACAGATGGTCATCACTGTAATACTGCGGGCGGTCTGGCATGTCCGTGGTTTCGCCGCGTGAGGCTTCCATGGTCAGAGGATAAAACTGGTGCATGGCCGAACCGTCATTCACCTGAATACTCAAAAGCTGGCGCAAAAATGCCTTACTTTCTTCTGGCATATGGGCGATAACCCCCAGCAAATCCTGGGCGCTGTCGCGGCAGCCGATTCCGCGTGTCCCCATGCCCAACTGATACAGGGACAGGTAACGCGACCAGTTTTTGGTGGTGTGACACTGGCGCGGGTTGTGGATGTTTAACATGCTGTTCAAACTGGCGTCCGGTGTTTCGACCTGAAAGACCGCCAGATAGTTTTCCCAGAACTTTGCCAGATTTTGAAAAGCAGCATCTACCGCATTTTCATCCAGATAGCGGCCAATGCCTGCCTGCTCAATGGAATCCGCCTGCCCAAGCTGAATCACCAGACGGCGAGTTTGTTCCGGCTGCAATATCCCCAGTTGATGCAGCAGCGCTCCAATGTTATCCCCCCGGTGGGCTTCATAGTTACTCAATTGCGCTTCCTGAAGGCTTAAGGGTGCTGCCCACGAGCCGTATTCGTTATCGCCCAGAAAACGCTTACGGTCTGTTTCAAAAGAGGATACCGGAAAATTGGAGGTCAGGTAGTTCACCTGTGTGTCGCGGTGCATAAACGCATACTGGCGCAGCACCATGACCCCCTCCTGTACCGATGCCCGACTCTGCATCGTCTGAGGCACCCAGTCCGCGTTATTAAACTGCTTGAGAGCATCAAAATGAGAGTATTCCACGACGGGAATCGCGTCAATTTCCAGGGGAACATCTGCCAGATTGGTAATTTTAATATCCCACAGGACTCGTTCTTCCCCTTCCGGCACAAAAAATGTCGAGTCGGTGCGGATACGGTAAAACTCGCTGATGATGCGGGTGTACCCTAACCCGACATGACATTCATACAGCGTATAGGGGTCAAGGGTGGGGGTGAAGTAGGGCGAAAACACCCTATATCCGTCGTTCGTTTTAAAACGAAGGTACAGGGTTGAGCCTCTAAAATCCGACGCGGGAAGCTGCGGAATGTATTTCAAAATGCGGTTTAAACCGGGGTCACGGCGGCACATTAACATGCCTCCCGTGTGGTCAATAAAACCCCCAAACGCCAGCGTCCCCAGATAGTTAATCCATTTGGTCGGGGTTTTGGGATTGGTGATGATATATTCGCGGCTGGCGTCGTCAAAATAACCGTACTGCATGAGATTTTTCCTAACTTAAAGTAACAAGTACCTCAACCTGCGTTTTTCCGTTCGGCGGCGGCACGATATTGCCGTCAATCGGCTGCCCATCCACGACCAGCGATACCCGATTGCCTTCACCCTGCCGTTGAATTGTGATGTGATAGTCCACATTCCGGAATCGTCGTGTGATTTGGGAGCGCTCCCAGGCTGTGGGAACAGAAGGCGCGATTTGCAGCCCTGTGTAAAAAGGCCGGATGCCAAGAATCCACTGCGTCACGGCAACGTAGTTCCAGGCGGCTGTACCACTAAGCCAGGAATTTTTGGCTTCGCCATGAGTCGCAGCATCCTTTCCGGCAATCATCTGAGCGTATACATAGGGTTCACAACGATGAATCTCGCTGATAGCTTCCCGCGCGGAAGGATTGATACGCTGGTAATAATCAAACGCCCGATTGCTGTTTCCAACGATGGCTTCTGCAATCATGATCCAGGGGTTGGTATGGCAGAAGATGCCTGCATTTTCTTTGTAGCCGGGCGGATACGACGAGATTTCGCCCAGATGCAGATAATATTGGGAGTAGGGCGGCTGCTGAAGCACGATTCCATGCGGCGTAGCCAAATATTCATGAACGGATTCAAGCGCCCGTTTCGCCCGACCATCCTCCAGACCAATGCCCGCCATAATACACATGCCCTGAGATTCAATAAAAATCTGGCCTTCGTCACATTCCTGAGCGCCGATTTTATTGCCAAAGTGGTCATAAGCCCGTAAGAACCAGTTCCCATCCCAGCCATGTTGTTTGACGGTGGATTCCATGTGTGCTGCCGCGTCCAGATAGGGCTGCGGGTTCAGGCTGGCATTGTAATGGCGGGTGAGTTCGGCCATTTCCTTCGCTGCCAGCACGAACAATCCTCCAATAAATACCGATTCCGCTACCTTGCCATCTCGATTGCTGGTCGTCTGGAAGGATTCACCGGGTTCGCTAGAAAACGTATTCAGATTGAGACAGTCATTCCAGTCCGCCCGCCCAATTAGGGGGAGGCCGTGCGGCCCCAGACGGTCAAGCGTATAACGCAGGCAGCGCTGAAGATGCTCATATAGGGGACATTCTGTGCCAGCGCGGTTGTCGTAAGGCACAGCTACATCCAGAATAGACCAGTCGCCCGTTTCTTTGATGTACGCTGCCGTACTGAGAACCATCCACAGGGGGTCATCATTAAAATTGCTGCCTACCGCGTCGTTTCCCCGTTTGGTAAGGGGCTGATACTGATGATACGCGCCGCCGTTTTCAAGCTGAGTCGCCGCAATATCCAGCAGACGCTCGCGGGCGCGTTCGGGAATCATATGGACGAATCCCAGCAAATCCTGATTGGAATCACGGAAGCCCATGCCGCGCCCAATGCCCGTTTCATAACCGGAGGCCGAACGGGACATGTTAAACGTGACCATATTTTGATAAGCGTTCCAGATGTTAACCATCCGGTTGGTATGGGCGTCCGGTGTGGCGACCTGCATCACGCCCAGCAGCCCCGACCAGTAAGCCCGCAATTTTTCAAAAGCCGCGTCTACCGTCGAAAGCTCAAGGTATTTCTGAAGCGTGGGCAGCACGGTCTTTTTGTTGATGATTTGCGAATTGGGGGGGTCAAATTTCTGGTCGCGGGGGTTTTCATGATACCCCAACACAAACACTATTTCCCGGATTTCATTCGGTTGCAGTTCCAGTTGGATATGGTGTGAGCCGATGGGCGCCCACCCGTGCGCGACTGAGTTCCGCGACTTGCCTTCGATAACGGCGGTAGGTTCGTGCCAGCCGCGATAGGCCCCTAAAAAGGCTTCACGCTGGGTATCAAAACCGGACAGGGGTCCGGAACAGGCAAAATACGCAAAGTGATCGCGCCGTTCGCGGTATTCGGTTTTGTGGTAAATGATTCCATCCTGCACTTCGACCTGACCAATATTCAAATTACGCTGGTAGTTGGTGAAGTCGTCATAGGCATCCCACAGGCAGAATTCTACCAGCGAAAAAACCGACAGCGCTGCCGCCGATTCGCGGTGATTGACCAGTTTCAGCCGCCAGATTTCCAGATTTTCACCCAGAGGAACAAAATAACAGGTGCTGGCTTCAATCCCCTGAGAGGTGGATTCAATGAGAGTGTACCCCATGCCGTGCCGACAGGTGTACTTATCTAAAGGGGTGCGGGTGGGCTGCCAGGAAGGAGACCAGTAAGCACCACTCTGGTTGTCACGCAGATAGAGGTAGCGCCCGCCTGTGTCGTGGGGAACATTGTTGTAGCGGTAGCGCAGAAGCCGCCGCAGCCGGGCATCCCGGTAGAAGGAATAGCCGCCTGCTGTATTAGAGATAATGCCAAAGTAGGTTTCGCATCCCAGGTAATTGATCCAGGGCAGGGGGGTATCCGGCTGCGTGATGACATATTCACGCGCCGCGTCGTCGAAATAACCGTAACGCATAGAAACTCCTTAATACAAATCATCTATCATCATACGCTCTCCATTTATCCGTTGGTTGGGGGAAGTTTTGTTCATCAACTTGACGCTTATCAAGCGTGAAGTCTAACACAAATGGGCAGGGCTGTCCACAGAGGGAGGCAAGGGGAGTGATGTGCATGATCCCTGCCTATTTCAGGGGCGGGACCGTAGGGGCAGGAACAAGCGAACGCAGTGAGCGATGCCTGCCCTTTCCGTAGGGGGCGGGAATCGGGCGTACCGCCCTTGTCCCCGCCCCTACATTTATCTTCCTATCCTCCTCTCAGCAACACAGTGGAGAGGGAGGACTTCTCAAAATTTATAAAACTTTCACGGCACGCAGGCAAATTATCGGTATAATGAGGAAAATTAATTTTCCTATGTGTACATCTCTAAAATAGTGTATTATTTCTTCTGATGCCCATACCGGAGAAATCCCTTGAAAATTCTCATCACCGGAGCAAATGGATTTGTTGGCACTCATCTGGTGGATTATCTGTCTGCTCATACCGATAGTGAACTTTTTGGCGCAATTATCACCCCGCCCGAAGAAGAAGTTCGCCTGAAAAAGTATACGATTCACCTGCATCAGGTCGATTTTCGGGATGAAAACGCCGTCAAAACCCTGCTGCTGGAAGTTCGTCCCGACCTGATTTTTCATCTGGCGGCACAGGCATTTGTGCCAGCTTCCTTCAAAGACCCCTGGGGGACGCTGGAAAATAACATCCGGGGACAGGTGAACCTGTTTCAGAATTTGCTGTCGCTGGAACTGGATGCCCGCATTTTGATTGTGAGTTCGGCGGAAGTGTACGGCGCGATTCGGCCCGAAGAAAATCCGGTCAACGAAAATCAGCCTTTCCGTCCGGCCAATCCATATAGTGTCAGCAAAGTCGCCCAGGACATGCTGGCCTATCAGTATTTTATCGCCTATGGCATGAAAACCTTCCGCGCCAGAGCCTTTAACCACATTGGGCCGGGGCAGGACAAACGATTCGCGCTGGCGGATTTTGCCTCTCAGATTGCTGCTATTGAAGCCGGACAGCGCGAACCCGTGATTCGGGTGGGCAACCTGAACGCGCAGCGCGATTTTACCGATGTGCGCGACGTGGTGCGGGCCTATCATCAGATTGTGACGGAAGGGAAGGTGGGCGAAGTGTACAATGTATGCCGGGGAGAAGCCCATTCCCTGCGGGAACTGCTGGACATTTTAAGCGGCATGAGCGCCATTCCGGTGACGGTAGAAGTTGACCCGACCCGACTGCGCCCGCTTGATGTGGAATGTGTCATTGGGGATGCTACCCGTCTGCGTCAGGATACTGGCTGGCAACCGACCATTGACCTCAAGCAGTCCCTCACAGACATTTTAAATACATCACGCCAGGAATTTACGACTGTATCTCAATAAAAGGATAAAAAATGACAAAACGAGCGCTTATCACAGGGATTACTGGACAGGACGGTTCACATCTGGCAGAATTTTTGCTGGAACAGGGATATAAAGTTTATGGATTGGTACGCCGTACCAGCACTATCAATTTTGAGCGTATCGCCCACATTCAGGAAGATATTGAATTTTTGCCGGGGGATATGACCGACCAGACTTCGCTGCAAGATGCCCTGCGGCAGTCGCAGCCCGAAGAAGTATATAACCTGGCGGCACAGTCATTTGTGGGAACATCGTGGTCACAGCCAACGCTGACGGGCAACGTGACTGCGCTGGGAGTTACCCGTATTCTGGATGCCATCCGGCATGTCAAACCAGATATCCGATTTTATCAGGCCGGTTCGAGTGAAATGTTTGGCAAGGTGCAGGAAGTTCCGCAGAAAGAAACTACCCCCTTTTATCCCCGCAGTCCGTATGGGGTCGCCAAAGTCTACGGCCACTGGATTACGGTGAATTATCGGGAAAGTTATGGCATGTTCGCCTGCAATGGGATTCTGTTTAACCATGAAGGCCCGCGCCGGGGCATTGAGTTTGTGACCCGCAAAATTACCTATACGGCGGCCCGAATTAAAATGGGGCTGACAGACCGCCTCCATCTGGGCAACCCGGATGCCCGCCGTGACTGGGGTTACGCGGGCGATTATGTACGGGCGATGTGGAAAATGCTTCAGATGGACGCCCCCGATGATTATGTGGTATCCACAGGCGAAACTCACAGCGTGCGCGATTTTGTTAACGCGGCCTTTGAATGTGCCGGACTGCGCCCCGAAGAACACGTAGTTTATAACGACCCGCGTTATGTGCGTCCGGCGGAGGTGGATTTGCTGATTGGCAACCCCGCCAAAGCGCACGAAAAACTGGGCTGGCAGCCGACCATCAGCTTTAAGGATTTGGTCGGCATGATGGTTGAATCGGATTTACGAAATATCCGCGAAGGCATCCATCCGAAATAACCCCGTTCCCAATCTGCCTGTCGGGTGATAGAGTCTCACCCGATAGGAGTTTTCAATGAAGTTGTTTGATACCCACTGCCATCTGGATTTTACCTGGTATGACGCTGACCGTGAGGCCGTGATTGCGCGTGCTTTGGCGGCTGGCGTGCAGCAAATTTTGATTCCGGGGGTTGATTTTGCCAGCCTGGAACGGACTCGGCTTCTGGTACAAGCCTATGATTCCTTTGTGATGGCGGTGGGGATTCATCCGAACAGTACCGCCAACTGGTCCGGTGCGGAAATCTCCCGCCTGCGGGAAGCGGCTGCCGATAAAAAAGTGGTGGCGGTGGGGGAGATTGGGCTGGATTACTACTGGGATAAATCGCCGAAGGACATCCAGCGACGGGCGTTTGAAGCGCAGTTGACTTTAGCCGCCGACCTTGAGCTTCCGGTCATTATCCACAACCGGGATGCCAGCCAGGATGTGCTGCCCATTCTTGAATCGTGGGTGAAAACCCTGCCAGATTCCTTAAAAGAGCGCCCTGGTGTGCTGCATTCATTTTCCGCGCCGCCCGCATACGCGGAACGGGCGCTGGCTGCCGGATTCTATCTGGGATTCACGGGGCCAGTAACCTATAAAAAAGCAGACGAACTACGTTCGATTGCAGCACGCGTACCCAAAGATAAAATTTTGGTTGAAACCGACGGGCCATTTCTGCCACCGCACCCCTACAGAGGTCAGCGTAATGAGCCAGCTTATGTTGCACTTATCGCTGAACGGCTGGCGGCGCTGCATCTGATGAAACCGGAAGCCTTTGCCGACCTCACCACCACTAACGGCCAACGGTTATTCAATTTGACGCAAGGAACGGAATAAAAAAGGAGAGGCGCTTCATCAGCGCCCCAAATCCTTTTAACTCAGAGCAAACACGCGGTCGATATGGTAATGCTCACGGGCAAAAGCGAGTAGTTCCTCTCGGAAGTTGGGGTGAGCGATGTTGATCAATGCATGAACCCGTTCCCGAATGGAACGGCCATATAAATCAGCAACGCCGTATTCAGTGGCAACGAAGTGAACATCGTTGCGCGTGGTGGTAACGCCGGCACCGGGTTTTAAATGGGTCACGATGCGGCTAAGGGTGTCATTTTTTGCTGTGCTGGGGAGGGCTATGATCGCTTTACCTTCTCGACTGCGCGATGCACCGCGCACAAAATCTAACTGACCGCCCACACCGGAATAAAAAGTAAATCCGATACTGTCCGCGCAGACCTGTCCGGTTAAGTCCACTTCCAGCGCGGAGTTAATCGAAATCATCCGGTCATTGCGGGCAATCACAAACGGGTCGTTGACGTATTCGGTGGGACGCATCTCAAAAATGGGGTTGTCATGCACAAACGAAAACAGGTCGCGGGTGCCAATGACAAAACCCGCCACCACCTTGCCACGATGAATGGTTTTAGAGGCGTTGGTGATGACTCCGGCCTCAATCATTTGCATCACCCCATTGGAAAAGAGTTCGGTATGGATACCCAGATTTTTATGGTTGGTCAGGCGACGAAGCACGGCATCCGGGATACCCCCAATTCCTGTTTGCAGGGTTGCACCATCGGGAATAAGTTCCGCGATGTGCATGGCGATGTTATCTTGCACGGCGGAAGCGGGCTGCGGTTTGACTTCGGGCAGGGGATAATCCACGTCGATAAAATAATCAATCTGGCTGACGTGAATAAAACTATCGCCCAGGGTCCGCGGCATATGCGGATTCACTTCCGCAATCACGATTTCAGCGCTTTCGGCGGCGCTTTTGGTGACACCCACTTCTACGCCCAGCGAACAGTAGCCATGATCATCGGGCGGGCTGACATGAATCACGGCTACATCCAGCGTCAGCCGTCCAGCACGGAACATATTCGGGATTTCGGAGAGAAAGATGGGGGTGAAGTCTGCCAGACCTGTATTAACAGCTTCTCGCAAATTGTGATCGATAAAGAGGCTGTTAACACGAATATGTTCGGCCATATCCGGTGAAATGCAGATAGGTTTGCCAATGCTTAACACCTGTACCAGTTCAACAGCCTGTAATTCCTGATAGCGCTGGCACAGGGCGTCGATAAAGGTTTCTGGTGTAGAACAGTTGCCAGTTAAAAATACGCGGTTGCCAGATTGAATTTTTCCAGCAGCATCTTCCGCGCTGACAATTCGTGATTTCCAGTCCATTAGCTCAGTTGCTCTCTTGTGTGTTTGCTGTCCTAATTTTAATGGTTAGGCCGTGCCGATTATGCTGCATTAGGTCACTTTTTCTTAATGCAGAACATCATGTGACTTTTTGCACAAACAAAAATGGGTGAGGAAAACCCTCACCCACACAGCTTTTAGGGATGATGATCAGCTTACCGTCCAGCGCGTCGCGGCCGTTCCATCGGCTGGCTGAGCAGTTCCGTGATTTTTGCTTCTGCGCCCGCAAGCAAGGTATCCGCTTCTTCCTGAGTCATATTGCCGTTGGCGACCCGTTCATCGACGCGGGTCTGGAGGGTTTCCAGCGTGGCGGCGGTAATGGCTGCCGGATCGCCAGCGTTGGCCGTGATGTAATCGTTTAAGGTCTGGCCCTCATTAATGCCGCGCAGAATTTCACGCGGGGTCTGACCCAGGGCATCGGATACTGCATCCATCACTGCACGGCGCACAATTTCATCCAGCACCCGTTCGCGCGCTTCCTCACGGAAATTGGTGTTCAGCAGTTCAACAACGGCAGCATCAATTTGCGCCTGCACATTTTCCACACTGCCGCCATTTTCGGTGATAATTTCGGCCAGGGTTTTGCCGTCGCGGGTCTGCTCGACAATTTCTATCGGGAGCAGGCCAGTTTCATCGGCTACCAGTTGTACCAGCATCCGTAGGAAAGGGTGTTCGCCGCGTGGATTATCTTCTGGCTCCTGGGCGCCAACCAGACCAACACTCATCAGCGCAACCATCACAACGGTAAGGACGATCAGTATACGTTTCATGGTATTCTCCTTGTTTGATTTTTCCTGTTACCCTGATAATGGCAGGCATGTGTAAACCGTCTATGTGCCGAACGTGAAATATTTGTAAAATCATAGTAGTAGGGATATTTAAAAATGACTGATGAAAAAGACCCCAATTTGTATGTAGATAAATTAGGCCACCGGAAATATACGCTGGCGAGTTTGCGGGAGAAAATCGAAGACCAATTTCATGAGGAAACGGCGGGGCGTACCGATATTTTGCAGGAACTGGATACCCGCCAGAAGCGGATTCAAGCTGTCACAGAAACAGCCGACTATATTTTTGCGACGGAATATATTAGCCTGCCTGCCGCCGAAAAACAGCAGATTATCGAGCAGGCCGTGGCAAATTTATTTTATTTTGGGCCGCTTGACCCCTATCTGCGCGACGAAACCATCACCGAAATCACGCTGGAAGGGCCGTTAGAAGCCCACATCCGGCGCGGTTTTGAGGACTTTACCCCCGTGAAACCGCCTTTTGAAAGTGTTCCTCATCTGGAACAGATGCTCAGCCGTCTGATTGCGCCTGTGGTCCTGATAAACAGCGAACCGTTTTTAGAGATAGGGCTGGAATTTTATGGGCGTCCGGCGCGGTTAAGCCTGATTGCGCCACCTATCAGCGTGATGTACAGCATCCAGATTCGGCTGCACCCCTCACACCCTGTTGGTATAGAAGCGCTTGTGCCTGTTCATACGCCGGAACATGCCCTGCTCAAGGAAATTGTGACCTCTGGGCGTGGGCTGCTCATTACGGGGGAGGTGGGCGTAGGCAAAACGACTCTGCTGGCCGCGCTGATTCATACGCTGAGCGATTCTCAGAAGGTGGTGGCCGTCGAACGGGCAAAGGAAATGCGCCTGCCCGATTCCGTTGAACGGCTGGCGGTTGTGCCACCCAAACCGGATGCACCGGGATTATCGTTTGAGGAGCAAATCCACGAAGCGCTGGTTCATCATGCCCCGCATGTGCTGGCGCTGGATGAAATTCGGGGGGATGAACGGATGGCCTTCTGGGATGCCCTGAACACCCCTGAGATTCAGCAGCTTTTAGTCGCTTTCCGGGGGACAAGCGATCCGGCGCGGCTGCTGAGCGCCCTCACCATTGCTATTCGTAAGGGCTACCCAACGCTGGAAGCCGCGGCATTGAATCAAACCCTGCTGGAAAAACTGCCGTTTGTGGTGGCGTTGCAGCGTCCGAAAAAAAATCTGCCGCCGCGTTTGTCACTGCTGGCACGATGGGTTCAGGAGGGCAGCAGCCTGACTTTGCAACCCGTGAGTCAGCGAGATGTCAGATAAAATTCATGTGAGAAGCGTCCTACCGTTGTGAACGTTCCCGCAAAATCTATTATGCTAAACACAAAGGAAAGGACGCTGCTATGCAAAAACTGTTGTATCTCATGCTTCTCCTCACCCTCTGCCTATCGGGAGTAGCAAACGCGGAAAATCAGCCACCCGCCCCTATCTTTCATCCCAATCAGGGGCATCCGGCCTGCGCGGGAGTCACCCGCGAAACTCCCAGCACACCGGAATGTGAGGCGTTTATGGCTTCCCGCCCTGCGCCCACTTTTGAGCGTGTGCCTCTGGATTATGGACTGGCGGCAGGCGTGCAGTTGATTCGATACGCTAAAAGTCAGGTTTCGGTGTACGATGCCCCCAACGGAAACCGGATTGACACCCTCACCACAGGCTATCAATATACCGCGCTGCTGAGTCTGGTGGAAGGATGGGCGCAAATTGGTGAGGGGCGCTGGATTAACATGGAGGACGCCCACATCGCCAACCCTTCCACGTTTAGCGGGGTGCTGCTGCCGGGGTTGGATATGCCGTTTGCGTGGGTGCTGTGGGGACACGACGCCGTAAAATCCCCCAATGGCGTTTCTGACCGCGAACATGGCCGCTACGAGCGTTATCAGATGGTCTGGATTTTTGCGACGGTGAGCGTGGGCAGGCTGAACTGGCATCTGGTGGGGCCGGGTCACTGGATTAACCAGAAGAATCTCAGCATTGTGTATCCTTCTGCGCCGACGGTTTTTGAGGGCAACTGGGTCGGGATTGATTTATACGAGCAAAATCTGGTGGCGTATGTGGGGGGAACTCCGGTGATGGCAACGCTGGTGTCTTCCGGCGTCAAAAATGGCCTGTGGGATACCCGTGCTGGCACGTTTAACGTGGGAGTCCGCCTGGAAAACAGTCAAATGAGTGGGGCAGAAGGCAAACCGGATGAGTATTCGCTGGATAATGTTCCCTATGCCCAATATTTTGATGGACTCCGCAGTTTGCACGGCACATACTGGCATGACAGTTTTGGGTTTCCCCACAGTCATGGCTGCGTGAATCTCTCGATTGCCGACTCCAAATGGCTGTACGGTTTTTTGGGGGAAGGGTCAGTAGTACACGTATATCATAAACGGGAGTTCCAGGGTTAAAAAATAGTAGGGGCAGGAACAAGCGACCAAAGGGAGCGATGCCTGCCCATTTAGCAGTGAGCGGTTAGCGGTTAGGGTAGGGGCAGTCGCTTGCCCATATAAGCCCCTCTCCGAAAATCGGAGAGGGGTTTGGGGGTGAGGTTAAAAAGGGCGGGGACAAAGGCATTTATGCCCGATACCCGCCCCTACAGGAAATCGTGGTTAACGTCGGCTGCCCGTTAAACGCAGCAGGAAAATAAACAGATTCAAAAAGTCAAGATACAGCAGCAGCGCCCCAATGACACTCACCCGCAGCGCCATTTCCTGGTTGCGCTGTAAGCCGGGGGCAGAAGCCATTACATTGATTTTCTGCGTGTCATAAGCGGTCAGACCGAGGAAAATAAGCACCCCAATCACGCTAATGACGTAATCCATCGTGCTACTCGCCAGAAACAGATTAATAATCATAGCAAGGAACAGCCCAATCAACCCCATGAGCAGGTAAGTGCCAAATTTGGTCAGGTCAGCTTTGGTAGTCATCCCGATAATCGACATGGCTGCAAACAGCGACGCCGCCGATACAAAAGCGGTCACGACTGAGCCAGTGGTATACACCATCAGCAGCAGCGAAAAAGTGAATCCGTTCACAGCAGCATACACAAAAAATGTGCCAAGTGCGGTGATGGGTTTCATCTGCCAGACCATTGCCCGCAGCGCAATCACCAGTCCCAGTTCAACGAGAATCGCCAGCAGTACCATCCCACCCGTGATCTTATCTGCCAGCCCCGATTCAAGCGTGACAACGGCGACTCCGGCTGTCATAAACAGGCCAAGCGCCATCCAGATATAGACCTGCACCATGATATTGCGTAAAAAATGCAGGTCAAAAACGCGGTTCAGTTCATTGGTTCGTTCATTATCGAAGAAAGACATGGGCTGTCCCTTCCTAATTTCCTGACATTTTTATTTTATCGCAATTTCATTTTATGAGCATCCACATTTTCAGGGGTTTTTCATTTTCCCAGATGTTTGAGCCGCAGTTCATCAAGGGTTTCTCCTGCCCGTTCCAGCACGCACCACTGATAAACATTCACATTTTTCCGGCCGGTCATCAGCCCTGCCCAGACATCTATTTTTAGGACTTTGCCGTTGTATTTAACCTCATTTGGAGTCACAAAAACGGCAACTTCTTTTTCATGCCCTTTGACGAAAATTCGATCCCCAATCCGTAAGATTCCCTCATCAAACAGGCGGGCGCGGTGGGGCAGGTAACGGTAGCGGCGGGTCAGCGGATTCGGGTTGCCTTCGTCGTCCTCATCTGTTTCCTCAGCGTACACAACCTGAGACATGGGTTGGGTGGGCGGGTCATAGACTTCACGCAGACTGGCCGTGACCATTTCAATAAGCTGCAATTTTTCCTGCTGGGTCAGGTCTTTCAGTAAAATTTCAATTTCTGCTAAGCGGGACATGCCCAAATTTCCTCCATCTTACCTCTAGTATAACTGCTGCCCTCAAACGCCCTGTTTGAAAACGGTAATAAATTCGGGCGGGATGACATCGGCCAGCCAGACCTTTTCATTGCCTTCGTAAAACTGGATGCCCGAACGGTGTGCTTTTTCCGCATCAATTGTCAAAAGGATAAGGCTGCCCTTTTTGCGCCTACCCACTTCGGCGGCGGTTTCCGTATCGACGGAAAGATGCACATACTGGCGGCGCATGGGTCGCAGGCCGGAGTTGAGAATTTCCGCTACAACTTGACTGGAAGTTCCATGATACAATGTCGCGGGCGGTTCGGCAGGTGTTTTTTTGATTTTGCTGGCCGTTGAATGGCCGTACAGCGCCCGGATTTTATCGCCCTGAATCTCGTAGCGGCGTTTGTCGGCGGCATCAATCGCGGCCTGAAGATGGGCGGGGGTTAGTTCTGCCCAGTCGCTGCGGTGCTGCTGTAAAGCTGTCAGCAGGTCAGCAAGGGGTGTCCAGCCTTCGTCGTCCAGTTCAAGCTCATAGACCCAGGGCTGATGTCGCAGCGCGTGAGCCATAACTTTACTCAGGTGGGTAAGGTTGATATTTGCCATCAATTAGACTCTTCAAAACGTATTACCTTGATTGCCAGTCGTGCAAATCCTTGCCCCCTGGTGGGTTCAGGGGCGGGGACGATTCCCGCCCGAAAAAGGGCAGGCATCGCTCACGCGGTTCGCTTGTTCCTGCCCCTACGGTTCGCCCCGCGCCACAGAGTAGGGCGGGGACTAACAATCAAGGTCTAAACTCGTACTATAATACCCATGCCTGAAAATTTGTGCCTTAAGGTCGCCGATGAATACACCCACGCGCAAAACCAAACTTTTGATTTTTCTGACTTCAACCCTGTGCTGGATTTTTATCCTGGAAATTTATTTCCGCATTTATGACCCATTGGGAATGCGTTATATCAGGGACATGCGTAGACTCTGGAATGTGGAAATGGAATGGGGGGAGGAGGGCTGGCTGGTGAAACCCGGCCGCCATGATTTTTCTGACAGCAGCGCGGTGGTGCTGGATAACCGAACGCGGTTTGTACCAGATACCAACTCCTCATCGGACTGCCAGATTGTCGCGGTGGGAGACAGTGTTACGTTTGGGTTGTGGGTGGATGATGATGAGACATGGGTGAATCAGCTTGCCCGCCTGCTGCCAGAAGTTGAATTTATCAATGCGGGTGTGCCGGGATATAACTCGCCGCAGCTTTTATACACTTTTTCCCGTTTTCCTGATGCGGACGGCTATCTGTATCTGGTGGTGGATAATGACCATACCAACGGCGTCATTCATCGCGTGATGAAGCCCCATGATGCCGAACTATATGTAACAGGTTATATCAAAGTGGTCATCAATCACGCGGTAGGCACAACGTATGAGGCGCAGTGGGAGCAGTTCTGGCACGACTTTGACCGGATGGCAGACCGTGACAACATCCTCATTTTCACCTACAATCACGCCATTTCGGATGAGGTGACGGAGCGCTATCCTCAGGTCATCTGGCTGGACTGGACACCAGAAAAATTGTCATTTATCGACGTTCACCCGACCCCGCGCAGTTATGCGGAACTGGCCGGGCTGATGCTGCCGTATATACAGGAATTTGTGCAAGAGGTTTGTCAATGAAAACGCAGGTAACACTCATCCGGCACGGGGAAACCGAATGGAATCGGCTGGGGCGCTGGCAGGGACACGCCCCGATTGGCCTTAGCGAACAGGGATTTGCTCAGGCTGCCGAAGCTGCCCGTCATCTGACGGAGGCGGGGATTACGCAAATTGTGTCCAGTGACCTGGTGCGCTGCCAGCAAACCACCGAAACGATCCAAGCGGCATTTCATGTTCCTGCCGTTTATGACCCGCGCCTGAGAGAAGTGCATGTGGGTTTGTGGCAGGGCATGACCACCGAAGAAATCCAGCGCTGGGATGGGGAAAGATTTGCAGCCTACCGTCAAAGTCCGCCCCATCTACGGGCGTTTCCTGACGGCGAAAGTTACCAGCAGTTGGCCGAACGGGCAGTCGCCGCGTTATATGACCAGTTGCACGAATATGCAGGCGGGCATATTCTGGTAGTGACTCATGGCGGCGTGATTCGAGCAGTCCTGAGAACTCTCCTCAATTTAGAGGAATTAGGAGTCGTCGAAAACTGTTCTTTGAATCGCCTGTTCCACGAAGGCGGCATCTGGCAGTCGAACGGCATTGGTGAAATGGTGGCCTCAGCCAAGTGGGAATTATGATGAATGGAAGTTCAAAAAACAATTCTTGTGATTGAAGATGATGCCGGTCAGCGCCAGATTTATGAACTGGCTTTACGGCGCAGCGGGTTCAGCGTGGTGACGAAGAACGATGCTTACGAAGGGCTGCGCTGGCTGGAACAGATTTTGCCAGATTTGATTCTGCTGGATGTGATGCTGCCGGGACTGTCTGGCATTGATATGCTGGTACGGATTCGGGATACCGAAAACGGCAAAGAAGTGCCAGTGATTATTGCGACGGCCCACTGGGAAATGTCTACTGAGGAATATGAGCGTTATCGGGTGAGCGCGTTTATTCGTAAGCCCATCAGCCCGGGTGATATGGTGAATATTGTTAAATCCGTGCTGGATGCACAGACCGAATAAAAAGTAGGGACACGGCAGTGCCGTGTCTCCTATCGACAACCCCGTATAGGGGCGCGGTCTTAAGTGCAGCATGACCGCCCTATCGCTGTGCTGTTGTTAGTCACGTCCGCCGTGTAACTGCCTCTGGTAGGCTTCTAACCCTGTTAAGTCACCTGCGGCCAGATATTTTGCCTGCTGCGGCCACGACTCCGGATCAATCATCGGGTCGTTTACAATCTGTCTGAGCCGTGCCACGTCTGTCACCGCCAGTTCTTCAAAACTGCGGATTCCAGCGTCATAGAGCATTTTTTCAATAATTGGCCCCACACCTTCAATGTCGGCCAGCTTGTCGTACAGATGTCCGCTTTTGATTCGGCTTTTCAGTTCATCCAGCGCGGCTTTGTCTCCAGTAGCGGCCAGCCGTGCCTGACGCGGCCATGACGAGGTGCTGCCCACAATGCGAACGCCATGTTTTTCTTTGACAAGATGATGCAGTTCCGCGCCCGACATGGCGGCCACTTGAGCAAAGGTGGTGATGCCTTCAGCATTGAGCGCCTGCTCAACCTTGTTGCCAATGCCTTCAATAATTTTCAGGTCGTCTTTTTTGACCTCTACTGCAACAGGTTTTTCCTCCACTACCACCGGAACGATGGGTTCTGCCACCACAACGGCGGCTGGTTCATGGGCCACTTCGACGATTCCATCTTCAGGATGGTCGTCATGATGATGTCCGGGGTAATAGGCTTCCTTGAGGTCATCAAATTCAACCCAGGGGCGCAGCCAGGCAAACCACATGGCAATCGCTACCCCAATCAATACGCCGCCAATAAGTGCTACGTTGCTAAATTCCAGCCCGCCAATATCTTCTCGCAGACCGGAGGCTGCCATAAAAGCGGCCATGCCCATCAGGAGGATGCCAAGACCAGCAACAGCCGCGACTAAATATTCCTGTTCATTATGCTGTGGGTGGGCTTCCCGTTTTTTCTCCGCCATACATGCTCCGTATTGTTTTTTCGGCTTTTAATTGTGCCACGCTCTCCCCGTTTTACCAAGAGACTTACGCAATAAATTGTAACCTTGATTGCTAGTCCCTATTTGGCGGTTGACCGTGTACCGTAGGGGCAGGAACAAGCGAACGAAGTGAGCGATACCTGCCCAAAAGGGCGGGAATCGTCCCCGCCCCTACATTCATCTTCCTGTCCGCCCTTGAACCCAGAACGGGAGAGGGACTTTTTGCTCCCCTCGCCCCGCGCAGCAGTGGGAC
>CAZKZS010000045.1:0-4136 GCA_964557285.1 uncultured Anaerolineae bacterium
GGTTTATTTGAAAAAACGCTGGGGTATCACGTTTTTTCCCCTATACAGGGACGGGTCAAATTTTTGAGTTACGACGCTGTACTGAAATGGCATGGATTAACCAGTGAGCAGTACATCATTGAACACCAGATAGGATTCTAACATCAGTTTTTTAATGCCAATTACCCCGTCCCTTCTTGTAAAGGGAATAAAAACAGGCCGCTGAACGCGACCTATGTTGATGGACCTGAGGAGATTCGAACTCCTGACCTCTACAGTGCGATTGTAGCGCTCTCCCAGCTGAGCTACAGGCCCATTCTGTGCGGTTGGCGGCATTGTAGCAGTATAATTTGCCACCTGTCAAGAGACTTCTCTACAGCCCTTCGGCTTTACGCGCGTATTCAATTGCCTTAACGGTGGCGCTTAATTCCTGCCGACGGGCAGAAACTAGCGCATTCACCAGTTGCGTTTGCATGGTCAGGGCATTGGTCAAACCGTCAATTTTGCGGTGCAGGTCGGCAATTTCAAGCTCGTTTTTCAAATTCACCTGAAAATCGTTCTGGGCAACCGCCCGGTCTTTTTCTGACTGCCGATTTTGTGCCATTAATATCACGGGTGCTTGTAAGGCGGCCAGGGTACTGAGCATTAAATTGAGCAGAATAAAAGGATAAGGATCAATCGTATATTTACCGCCTAAGAGATTAGAAATCACCCACACGGCCATGATAAAAACAAAAGTAAGAATAAAACGCCAGCTTCCTGCAAAGGCTGCCATCCGGTCAGCCACATGATCTCCAAAGGTGGCATGTTCATCAATATCTTCATACACATCGTCTGTGACAGTGTGCGGACGAAGATCACGAATCAGTTCTTGCGCTTCCGGGCTGAGCAGGTTATCAAGCTCCTCAATTTCATTGATGAGGGCTTCAATGCGGGCTTCTGCATCATCCTGGGGCGCAACGGCAACCAGCCGATCCAGCAATAAATCGTTGTACATGGGACTTCCCTCCAGACGAACAGCAAACTGTTCTATCTCAAACCGTGCGATATAAAGTTGTTGGTTTGAACAGTGAAACCCCGGCAATAACGCGGACAAGTTAACCCCGCCTTTTGCCGAATGGAGGGAGGGGGATTAACTTCTGAAAGCGCTACTGCCGCAACCTAAAGGCGGGCCCTGTTCAGAAGATAAACTCTCGTTCATGTGTCTTTCGTGATTTAACCGACGATGTTGTTCAAAACTACCTTGAACACTTTCATTGTATCGCTGATGTAAGATTTGTCTACCCCTCAAAACGTGATTTCATGAAGCTTTTAGCGAGTGTTAATCCTTCCTCTTTGGTAGAAAATTCGCCCAAAGCCTGTGCTTCTCGCAGCGCTTCCAAAAGCTCCCCGATTTTCGGACCGCGTTCCAGCCCCAGGTGCATGATCAAATCGCTGCCAGAAACCAGCGGAGTCAGAGTCATTGTATTTTCATACCCTTCAAAAAGTTGTGCCAGTTTTTGTAGATAAGCTGTCCACTCAGCAATATTGAGAGATACCCCTTTTTCTGCCAGTTTATTCGCCACGGTCAGCAGACAGGCATCGACTCCGGCGATTCCCGTTTTGCGCCAGAAGCGATAAATTTGCCGGGCATCTAGCGGGGTTTGCAGTTCATCCGGCAGGCGGTGGAACATAATGGCTTCTTCAATCCGTTTGATTTCCTGATTGCTGAGTTTCATAGCCTTTGCGCGTTCTACCGCTACACTGGCGGCAGTTTCAGCCGAAAACAGCATCGCAAACATTAATACCATCCGATGGCTGCGTTCATCAGGATATTCAACCGCCATATGTTTCTGGAACAACCCACGATAGCGGTCAAGTAGATACACAAACGTACCGAATCCTGCATTGGCCGCAATATTATCATCCCGTCGTGGGCTGATGACCGTGAGCAGCCCATCCAGTTTTTCCATGCTGTTTAGCACAAATCGCCAGACGCCCTTTTGCTGCAAAATTTCAACTTCTGGCACAATAAGATGAAGCAGCCCTACCCTTTCCAGCAGCATCAGGCCGGATTGGGGTTTGGGGTCGCCCAGCAGCGTGAAAAATTCATCCCGTACCCGTTCCGCCGACGCATGAACAATTTTCACGCCTTCGCGCCGGATGTCCTCACGGGTGTCGGGATCAAGCATGACACCATATTTTAAACTCTGCCGGATGCCCCTTAACGCACGAATTGGGTCGTTGCTAATAGAGTGGGGAGAACAGCGCCGCAGAATTTTCTTCTGTAAATCCGGTATCCCGCCGCAGGGGTCATAAATTACATTCATATCTTCATCGGCAAGCGGCACAGCCAGCGCATTCATCGTAAAATCGCGGTCACGTAAATCGGATTCCAGGTTGCCGCGCAGGGCAGCCACATCAATCACCCAGGGGTCGCCCCGAAATTCAATAATCGCCCGCCCAACGCCCCGTTCCGGGTCTAAGGCGTAATAATTGCCACGAAAGGCATTGGCGATTTTTCTGGCGACCGGACGGCCATCCTGTGGGCAGGCCAGATCAATATCCTTCAGCCCGGCACCCCGATAGACATCTCGTACCGCGCCACCCACGATATAAATATCTGAGAAGCCGGCCAGCACTTCCTGAATTTTATACATCACATCCGGCCAGTAGAGGGGGCGGAGTGGTTGAATCAAAGTTTGAACTCCTTTTGGCAGTGTATTTTATCCCTATTATTCCAGATACCTATTATTTGACTCCATAGGGCATATCTACTATAGTTGGACTAACAGTGGGGAGGAATAGAAGTAATGAAGATTTCACATTCCCAAGCCACATATCCGGTTATTCAAACACGCTGCAATTGTGCCAGCGTGTTTTTTTTCCCAATAGAGTAAGGAGTTATTTCTGATGGACAATGCAATGATCAGCCGGATTGAGAAAGCCAAACGTTATGCCGAGCAGCCCGAACGCTTTCAGTTTCAGACCTTTGAAGTGACCATTCGTGGCAATAACCGTAATCACCGCGTGACTTATGATCATGGTACGTTCAACAGCGACCACGACTATTTTGTGTCTCATGGTTACTCGCAGCACACCCTGGCGCTTGAGCGTATTTTGCATGGCATGATTGCTTCGCGGCAGGAGAATCCCTACATTATGGATTCATCACGCATCAGCAAACTGGAAAAAGCAAAACAATACGCTCAGGAACGCGAACGTTTTAATTTTGAATCCTTTGAAGTAGCAGTCAAAGGCGATAATAATTCGCATACCGTTACCTTTAATCGTGGTAAATTTACTTGCACCTGCGAATTTTTCCGGTCACGCGGTCACTGCCAGCATACGATGGCGCTGGAACGACTCCTCACCGACATGATTAACACCCGTGCGGAGGAAACCAGCACGAATTCTTAATCCCCTGAACGGCAGCTTTTGATAAAATCCGGCTGCCGTTTTTACTTTTAAATTGTCGATTGTCCCATGCTCCCAATTCAGTTATACTCCTCCGTTAACTCATGGTGAGAGGAATCTATGCCGGGTCAACAGTATCGCAGTGAAAAGTTAGAGCGCACCCTTAAAAGTTTGCATGTCGCAGTTCCGGGGATTAAAGCCTCTGTCATTGTTAATATTGAGGGTCTGCTTGTGGCGTCCTATCCTCCCGGTAATGAAGATAACCCCTATGAGAATCCCACGAGCAGCCCGCAGGTCGCAGCGATGGCCGCCACCCTGATTGGGCTGGCCGAAACCACGCTGAATCGGTTGCAGCAGGGCGACCTCAAACGCCTGATGATTGATGCCGATCAAGGAACGATGGTGGTTTACCCTGCAAACCGCGCCTCCTTAGCGGTGCTGGTGGAAAAAGGCACACAATTGGGGCGCGTCCTGTTTGCAGTTTCCAAAGTACGGGACGAAGTAATGGACATCCTCCGCATCAAAGATGACGAAGGTTAGTTTTTTTCGTCCGACGTTTTTTCGCCCTCCGGTTTTTTAACTTCTGGCACACTCACAGGCTGCTTTTCTTCGGGAGTTTTTGGTGCTTCGGCGTTTTCAGCAGGCTTGACCTCCGGCACGCTTGGAGGTGGCACAGCCGGACTCGCAGCGCTTTCGGTCGGTTTGGCTTCTGGCATACTTTGAGGTGGTGCAGCCGGACTCGCAGCAGTTTCAGCAGGCTT
>CAZKZS010000045.1:4236-21066 GCA_964557285.1 uncultured Anaerolineae bacterium
CTTCTGGCATACTTTGAGGTGGTGCAGCCGGACTCGCAGCAGTTTCAGCAGGCTTGACCTCTGGCACACTTTGAGGTGGTTCGGCCAGCGTTGGCTCGCTGGTAAGTGGTTTCATGGCTTCAGCATCCACCTTGATGGTTTCGCCCCCCATTTTGGGCGCTTCAACGGGTTTGGGTTCCAGTTTAGCCGCATCCAGTGTGCCTGTAATATCTTTGTAGAAAAAGGCACGTACCCGTAACTGTCCCAGTTGAATCTCATCCCCATCACTAATGACATACGGGCGGTGCGAAATCAACCGTTCCCCGTTTAAGAAGGTCCCATTGCTGCTGCCTAAGTCCCACAGTTCCAGTGTATTATCCTGCGCCGTTGAACGGCGGATTTCCGCATGACGACGGCTCACCCCCATGCGATAACCCGCATAAGGGGTTAAATCAACCTGAGGGGTCACGCCTGTCGAAGGATCGGTGCGCCCAAACAGGATAATTTCTTTTTCCTGTGGATTAAATTTCAGCACATACGATCCATCGTTAATTTCAATTCGCAGCGTCGCATTAGGAGGAAACACCTCTGAGCCTAAAACACCAGCATCTTTGATGACCTCTACATCGACTTTTGCCGCGCTGGTACTCTCATCGGCGGATTTATCCAGCGACTTGGTTTCAGCAGTCGCCTGACTTCCAATTAAACTTGTGCCACAGTTTTCGCAAAATACTACCCCTGGGCGGTTGTTGTAAGCACAGTTTGGGCAAATTTGCATCGTATCATTCCTTGTCCCTAGACGAAAATATTAACACAGTTCATAAAGTTTTTCTAATACATCTTGAATTTCAGCAGACGTATTGTAATGAGCAATTCCTATCCGTACCATGCCCCCATCGGTTTCGTGACCTAACGCTCGCATGGTTTCAACCGCGTAGTAGTGACCACTCCACACATAAATTCCTGCACGCGCCAGCACTCTGGTGGTGTCATCAGGATGCTGATTGGGCAGGCGAAAAACCACCGTTGGCACCCGTTCGCTGGCGCGTTCCCTATCCACAATACCACGAATCTCTATCCCAGGAATAGTTTTTAACCCGTCGAGAAGCTGCCAGACCAGATTTTGCTCATGTTCTGCAATTTTCGCATAGGCGCTTTTTAATCGCCCACGCAGCGAATGACCTTCTCCCAGCGAAGCTAGATAGTGAATAGACGCCTGTGCGCCTGCAATAGTTTCAAAGCAGCCCGTTCCTGTTTCCCATTTATCGGGGGTGCGATTGTAGGCAGGCCGTACTTTATATGGCACAAGTTGTTCCAGCAGGTCATATTTGCCGTACAGGACACCCAGATGCGGCCCATAAAACTTATACGCTGAGCAAACCAGATAATCCGCGTCTAAATCCTGCACATCAATCAATAGGTGGGGTGCGGACTGAACCGCGTCCACATACACCTGCGCCCCGACCTCATGCGCCATCTGGATCATTTTTTTAAGGGGATTAATTGTTCCAAGTGCATTGGCTGCATGTCCTACACAGACCAGCCGCGTTTTTTCATTAAGTGCTGCCTCATAGGTTTGCAGGTCAAGTGTACCGTCCTCAGGCTCAAGCCGCACCCATCGGACGACCAGACCTTTATCCTGTGCCAGCAGCACCCAGGGAGTGATATTGGCGTCGTGATCCATTTGAGTCACGATAATTTCATCCCCGGGACGAAATTGATTTCCGAGCGCCCGACTAAAGTGTAACGTTAAGGTGGTCATGTTCGCGCCGAAAACAATTTCTTCGGGGCGGGCTGCGTTCAAAAAAGCGGCCAGGGTTTCACGCGCTGAATATTTGAGGGCATCGGTGCGCTGGCTGGTGGCAAAAAATCCACCTGCATTCCCGTTATCATGGATATAATAGGCGCTGACCGCATCAATGACCTGCTGCGACACCTGTGTTCCGGCAGGATTATCTAAAAATAGAGGCGGGTTTTCCTGCTGCAAAGCCGGAAACTGGGTGCGTACCGCCTGCACATCCATGAAAAACTCCTTTTATGAAAAATAAAAAAGACGTTCTTTGATTATATCCTGCCGTGTCAAAGAACGCCTGTGTTTTTGTGCTGTTTTGCACTAATCGCGGATTTTAATTTCTCCCACATCCGAAACCAGCGTCAGGGTAGCTTGTGGGTTCTCGCTGCCATAGTCCCCTTCCACCTGCTGGCTGACCACTTCCTGATTGCTCCGGTCATTGGTCAGGTCAAGGTCGGTCTGCACATCCCCAACGTCGGAACTGGCTTCCAGATGAAAACTGCTGTCACGGGTCACACGGACTTCAATCGCGCCAACACTGGTAGTAATGCTGTGTTCGCCTTTGGGTCCGATTTGCCCCGAAAAACTAACTTCACCGACATCGGTTGTTAAATCCAGTTGATCCCGAACAATCACGTTGTTGATGTCAATCCCACCTACGTCGTTTGTTACGGTGATATTTAATTCTTCCGGCACAGTGATGGTGATGTTCACCGACGAGTTGCCAATTTTATCCCAGAAGCCCGTTTCATCACTTTCTTCGGCCAGAACACGGTACGTATCGCCGTCGCGCTCGACTTCATAGGTAATATGGTCCAGCCGTTCTTTGGCGCGGTCTTCGGTCATGCCTGTCGCTTTTAATTCCAGTTTGACCTCAATATCATCGGCGCTGCGGCTGCCATTAATTTTGATGTTTCCAACATAATTTTCCACCACGAGATTCACATCATCGCTGTCCACCGCCAGCCGTTCCGTTTTGACCACTTTTTGCTCATTGGCATCGACGGTAGCGCCTAAGGCGGCCACCCCCGCGCTCAGTCCGAAAATAGAAAAACAGCACAGGAACATGACCGCACACCCCAGTAACATACAGCCGCGAAAAACGCTGTTATTTCTGGGTCGGGGTTCGCTGGGAACATACTTCACTTTCGGCTCATAAACTTCTGACATTTCCAATCCCTCCAGATTCAATATCCTATACGCAGCGCCTATCTTAATGTTGCGACAATTTTCTTGACGCATTTTTCACTTTTCGCTACTATGTTCTCAGAAAGACGAAGAACCGGATAAGTAGCCTCACAAGTCAGCATCCAGAGAGCCGCCGGTAAGCTGGGAAAGCGGTATGTGAATCTGTGGGCGAAGTGGGCCGGGGAGTTGCGGCGGTGAAACCAAGTAGCCGTCGACGGGTTCGCTGCCGTTATCAAAGCGTATGAAACAAGTGAGGTCAGCCCACGGCTGGCCTAAACCAGGTGGCACCGCGAGTTGTCCTCTCTCGTCCTGGTACAGAGAGGGCTATTTATTTCAGAGGTGCAGCCATGTATAGTAAAATTTCTCCATCCCTTCCCATTGTCCGAGAGCTTTTTTCCCAGGGGGATTTAGTCCCTATCTACCGTTTTTTGCCCGCCGACCTTGAAACCCCCGTATCGGTTTTCCTGAAATTATTCAACGAACATGAGGCCGCTTTTCTGCTGGAAAGTGTAGAGGGAGGCGAACAGGTCAGCCGCTACTCGTTTATTGGTGTGCAGCCGCGCCAGATGATTAAACCCTACAACTCCAATGATGTGCTGGAAACCATCAAACAGGAAATTGCCGGATACAAACCTGTGGCTGTGCCAGGGCTGCCACGTTTTGTGGGTGGCGCAGTAGGGTACATCAGCTACGACTTCATTCGCAAAATTGAAAGCCGGATTCCCGATGCCACGCTGGACGATGTGCCTGTGCCGGAAGCCATGTTTATGTTGTACGAAGATTTGATTATCTTCGACCATGTAAAGGCACATATCATTGTGCTTTCCAACGCACATAATCAGGGCGACCCTGATGCCGCCTATGACAAAGCTGCTCAGCGTATTGATAAGCTGGTGGAACGTATTAAAAAGCCCCTGCCGGAACTGCCACCTGCCGCAGGCCGTTTGAATCAAGAACTGGAATCCACATTTACGCAGCCGGAATTTGAAGCGGCGGTTGAGGCCGCTAAAGAATACATTCGGGCGGGAGATGCCTTTCAAATTGTGCTGTCGCAGCGCCTTTCCCGACAAACCAGCGCGACTCCGGTCAATATTTACCGCGCTCTACGGATGCTGAACCCTTCGCCGTATATGTTTTTCCTGCACTATCCAGCCGATAACTCCCATCAGGCACTTACGATCGTAGGCGCTTCGCCGGAAATGCTGGTGCGGCTGGAAGATGGTATTGCTACCGTGCGCCCGATTGCGGGAACACGCCCGCGCGGAAAAACCTATCAGGAGGATGTGTGTCTGGCAGAGGATTTGCTGGCTGACCCCAAAGAACGGGCTGAACATATCATGCTGGTCGATTTGGGACGGAACGATTTAGGGCGGGTGTGTGAATACGGCACGGTGCGCGTACCGGATTTAATGGTGGTGGAGCGTTATTCCCATGTCATGCACATTGTTTCCAGCGTAGAAGGTCGCATCAGGCCGGAATACGATGCCTTTGATTTGCTGCGGGCGACTTTTCCGGCTGGCACGGTTAGCGGTGCGCCTAAAATCCGTGCTATGGAAATCATTGATGAACTGGAAAAAACCCGCCGCAACATTTACGCGGGCGGGGTCGGCTATTTCAGCTTCGATGGTTCAATGGATACCTGTATCAGTATTCGCACCCTGGTCAGAGTCGGGGACAAAGTATATGTGCAGGCGGGAGCAGGCATTGTCGCCGACAGCAATCCAACGCTGGAATATCAGGAATGTTATAACAAAGCCCGCGCTCTGGCGGAAGCGATTCATCTGGCCGAAGAAGGTTTTTAGAACATGAGAAGGAAAATGTATCCCATGCGCGTTTTACTGATTGATAACTATGACAGTTTTACCTACAACCTTGCACAGGCGTTGGGTGAGTTGGGCGCGGAGATGTGCGTGATTCGTAACGACCAGTTGACTCTGCAAGACATCCATACCTTGCAGCCTGACCGGATAGTGATTTCGCCCGGCCCCGGCACACCCGATGACAGTGGCATTTCTCAGGAGGTTTTACGCCAGATTTCCGCCACCATCCCAACGCTGGGGGTGTGTCTGGGGCATCAGTGTATTGGGCAGGTATTCGGTGGCAAGGTCGTGCGGGCGGAACATCTGATGCACGGCAAAACATCAGAAATTTACCATCGGAATCATCCCTTTTTTACGGGTGTGCCGAGTCCATTTACTGCCACCCGCTACCACAGCCTGATTGTGCAAGAGCCTGTACCGGATGACCTGTCGGTAATAGCCTTTACGGACAGAGGCGAAATTATGGGAGTCAAACACAAAACCCTGCCGATTGTAGGGGTACAGTTTCATCCTGAGAGCATTTTGACCACCTACGGCCCGCGTCTGCTGCAAAATTTCATGGAAGGTCTGTTTTAGTAGGGACACGGCAGTGCCGTGTCCCTACGGAGCAATGCCGATTGGTCATCTTTCACAAACGAATTTCTTGCTTTTTTGAAAGAGACCGTGTTATGCTTTTTGGCATGTCAGCGATTAACCGCCTCCCTGTTACTTATAGCTTCTTTAGAAGAGTCTTTTCCTATTACTTTTATTTTTGGTATTCCCTGTTTACCCGGAGGCGCTTCTCGCTGCGTTAGGGGTTCTCCTAACAATGTCCGATGTAAAACCAGCGCTGTGCCTCCGGGTGCAGCGCTGATTTTTTATTTAAAAGTCAGCAGGAGTAGAACATGATTGTCGTAATGGGCGTAGACGCCAGCATCGCACAGATTTCCGAAGTCGTGACCCGCATTAAGGGGTTGGGCTACGACGCACACATTTCCGAAGGCGAAGACCGCACTATTATCGGTGTAGTTGGCAGCGGCCCCACCATTGACCGGGAACAACTGGCAATGATGGGAGGGGTGAAAGATGTGATTCGGGTATCCAAACCCTACAAACTTGCCAGTCTGGAATTTCATCCAGAAAAAACCCTTGTCCCGTTAAACGGTATCCAGGTCGGGGCGGAAAAACTGGCGATAATCGCCGGCCCGTGTTCCGTAGAAAGCCGTTCGCAAATTCTGGAAACTGCTCATGCGGTGAAAGAAGCAGGGGCGTCTGCCCTGCGCGGTGGAGCATTCAAACCCCGCACGTCGCCGTTCGCGTTTCAGGGCATGGGGGAAGAAGGTTTAAAACTGCTGGCGGAAGCCCGCGAAGCTACCGGACTGCCCATCGTGACCGAAGTGATGGATTCGGAACTGGTGCCGCTGGTGTGTGAATATGCAGATGTGCTGCAAATTGGGGCGCGGAACATGCAAAATTACGCCCTGTTGAACGCTGTTGGCAAATCGCAGCATCCTGTACTGTTGAAACGCGGCATGAGCAGCACGATTGAAGAACTATTGATGGCGGCGGATTATATTTTGAGCCATCACAACAGCCGTGTGATTTTGTGCGAACGTGGGATTCGTACCTTCGAGACAGCTACCCGCAACACGTTTGACATCAACGCGATTCCGGTGCTGAAACAAACGACCCATCTGCCCGTTTTAGCTGACCCCAGTCATGCGACTGGCAAATGGGAATATGTGGAAGCGGCGGCGCTGGCTGCAATTGCGGCGGGCGCGGACGGGCTAATTATTGAAGTCCATCACGACCCGGAATGTGCGGTGTCAGATGGTCGTCAGTCGCTGAAGCCGGAACGGTTTGCCGAACTGGTCAAAAAAGCGCGTCGTGTGGCGGAGGCGGTTGACCGGATTCTATGAGTTTTTTAAAAGACCAGCATCTTCATATCATGGGGTTAGGATTGATGGGGGCGTCGCTGGCAATGGCGCTGCGCGGCAAAGTAGCGACCATTTCCGGCTCTGATATAAACCCCGACATTGAACAGGATGCGCTGCATGATGGGGTGATTGACTGTGTGACCACGCCCGCCGAAGCCGACATCGTGATTGTTGCCATTCCTGCCCATCTTATCGGAAACGTGCTGGAAAAATTACCTTTTAAATCCGGCGCGGTGGTGATGGATTTAGGCAGCACCAAAAACAGGATTTGCACGGTTATGGACAGCCTGCCGGACTCCGTTCAGGCGGTAGGCGGGCATCCGATGTGCGGATTGGCAGAAAACGGCTATAAAAATGCGCTCCCGACTCTGTATTCGGGGGCGCGTTTTATCCTGTGCGAAACCGCCCGTACTACGGCTGCCGCCCGCAGCCTGTGCGAACAGGTTGCGGCGGGGGCGGGCGCTGTCCCCCTGTGGATGGAACGCACGGAACATGACCGCCTTGCCGGAGCAATTAGCCATCTGCCCCATTTGATGAGTTTTGCCCTGATGCGGCTGGCAATGCAGCTTGCAGAAAATGGCGATGATGTTTATAAATTGGCGGCGGGCGGTTTTGACGGCGCGACCCGCCTTGCCAGAACCGATGAATCGATGATTGTGGGCATGTTTAGTACCAATGCCGATGAGATTCGGCAGCTTGTGAACCACTTGCAGCAGCACTTAGACGATTTGACAGCATTACTTGATAACCCGGAGATACTCCGGCAAGAATTGAGTCAGATTGTGGCAGCCCGCCGCGACTATACCCGACGATATGGTGAACGGATGATTACGTAAGAAATGGCGACGTTAACGATTCGACCCGGCAGCCCTCTGCGTGGGGCGACCAGCATCCCCGGCGACAAATCCCTTTCCCACCGCGCTTTGATGTTAGGGGCAATTGCTCACGGGGAAACTCACATTCGGGGGTGGCTTCCCGCAGGCGATACCCTGGCAACCCTCAATTGTGTGCGGCAGCTTGGAGTCACCGTTACAAAACATGACAACACGACTCTGACCGTAACGGGCGGCGGATTCCATGCACCGGAAAAGCCGCTGGATTTTGTCAATGCGGGGACGGGGATTCGTCTCATGGCCGGACTGCTGGCGGGACAGGAGTTTGAGTCGGTGCTGGATGGCAGCTCACAACTGCGCCGCCGCCCCATGCGCCGCATCACTGAACCGCTTCGGCTGATGAATGCCAATATTACCGATACCAATGGCAGCGCCCCCCTTACGATTCGTCCGAGTCAGATTAAAGGGATTCACTACGAGCAGAAGGTCGCCAGCGCCCAGGTCAAAAGCGCCCTGCTGCTGGCTGGACTTTACGCGGACAGCCCGACGGTGGTGGTAGAAGCTGCCGGCCCCGGACGCGACCACACCGAACGAATGCTCAAGGCAATGGGTGTTCCTTTGACGGTCGAAGGGGAATATATTACCCTCATGCCCTTTACCGACCTCAGCCCTCTGGATGTGACCATTCCCGGGGATTTTTCATCGGCGGCTTTTTTGCTGGTGGCCGGGGCACTGGTATCCGACTCGGAAATTCTGCTGACCGGAGTTAATACCAATGACCGCCGCACTGGACTGCTGGATGTGCTGGAACGCATGAATATTCAGGTTGGCCTGCAAAATCATCGGTTTGAGGGCGGCGAACCCGTTGCCGATATGCTCATCCGGCCAAATGAAGTCCACGCCACGACCATTGCCGGAGATGAGGTGGTTCGTATGATTGACGAGTTTCCGATTCTCATGGTGCTGGCAACCCAGGCCATCGGAGAAACCCGCGTGCGGGAGGCCAAAGAACTGCGCGTGAAAGAAACAGACCGAATCGCGGTGATGGCACAGGAACTTCGTAAAATGGGCGCAGCCATGACCGAATACCCGGACGGATTCGTGGTCAAAGGGCCGCAAAAACTCAAAGGTGCAGTGGTGGATTCCCATGACGACCATCGGGTAGGCATGAGTTTAGCCGTGGCCGCGCTGGTAGCAGATGGAGAAATGATGATCGAGGACGCGGGCTGCATTCACGATTCTTTCCCCGGTTTTGAGACCGTTTTACAACGGCTAGGAGTAGAATTAGAATGGCAGACCTAAAAAAACGGGTGGGGTTAATCGGCTGGCCTGCGGATCACAGTGTTTCTCCGGCCATGCACAACGCCGCTTTTCAGGATTTAGGGCTGGAGGAGTGGGAATATGATTTGCTGCCCACCCCGCCCAACGAACTCGAAGTCCGCGTTAAAAATCTGCATGAGCGTGGTTATGTCGGCGCGAATGTAACGGTTCCGCACAAACAAAAAATCATGCCGTTTCTGGGCAGCATTGCCATGTCCGCACGCGGCGCAAACGCTGTCAATACCCTCATCTGGGAAGAACAGCATTTTGTCGGCCACAACACCGATGTTTTTGGTATCCGCGCCGATTTAGAAGCGAACGGCGTTGACCTGAAAAATTTGCGGACTCTGATATTAGGGGCGGGCGGGGCGGCTCATGCGGCGGTGCTGGCGCTGAGTAATGCAGGCGCACACGTCACGATTGTGAACCGCCACAGCCAGCGCGCCTGGGATTTGTATCGGAATGTCAAACGGGGTATCACCATAAAATTTAATGTGGCCGTGCAGGAGCGTGCGGCTCTGCCTAAAATTTCCTCTCAAATGGATTTAGTCATGAACTGTACTTCGGCGGGCATGTGGCCGCACTATGTTGAGGACTCGCCCTGGCCGGAGGATGTGCCTTTTCCGTCGGGCATTATCGCCTATGATATGGTTTACCGCCCCGAAGAAACTCGTTTTATGCGGCAGGCCATCAGCGCAGGTTCACGGGCAATTGGCGGGCTGGGGATGCTGGTGCAGCAGGGGGCGGCTGCCTTTTTTCTCTGGACGGGCAAAGAACCCAATATGGAAGTGATGTTTAACGCAGCCAAATCCTATCTAGCGGAAGTTAAAGACTAGCCTATGTTACGGTATCTCACGGCGGGAGAAAGTCACGGGCCGGAACTCACCTGTATTCTGGAAGGGATTCCGGCTGGCCTCCCCCTCACTGCCGACAGTATTAACACGCAGCTCACCCGCCGTCAGCAGGGATACGGCGGCGGCGCCCGGATGCAAATTGAAAAAGATGAAGCCCGCATTACCTCCGGCGTGATGGCAGGTCACACTACGGGCGCTCCTATCGCTATGACGGTTGCCAACCACGACTGGAAAAATTGGGCGGAAAAAGATATTCCCCCAATGACCACGCCCCGCCCCGGTCATGCCGATTTAACCGGAGCGCTGAAATATGGCTATGGCGATTTGCGGCTTGCGCTGGAACGTGCCAGCGCCCGCGAAACCACCATGCGGGTAGCCGTTGGTGCGGTGTGCCGCCAGTTGTTAGCCCAGTTTGGGATTCAGGTGGGGGGGTATGTGACCGCTATCGGGAGCGTAACCGCCGCGCTTGACCCGGCCATGCCCTATGCAGAACGGTTTGCGGCTGCCGAAGCCGATGAGGTGCGCTGCCCCGACCCCGCCGCCTCTGAAAAAATTAAAGAAGCCATCCGGCAGGCCAAAATTGATAAAGATACCCTGGGCGGCATCATCGAAGTGGTGGTGCTGGGGCTGCCGCCGGGGTTGGGGTCGCATGTGCATTATGACCGCCGCCTGACCGGACTGCTTTTAGCCGCCGTCGGCAGCGTGCAGTCCATGAAAGGGGCAGAAATTGGCCGCGCCTTTGACAATGCAGGGAAATCCGGCACGCAGGTACATGATAAAATTTTGCTTGATGAGCAGGGAAACCTACACCGCCAGACCAACCGCGCCGGAGGGCTGGAAGGTGGCATGACCACCGGTGAACCGTTGATTGTTCGCGCCGCCATGAAACCCATCAGCACCACCCTGACCCCGCTTGCCTCAGTGAATCTGGCAACAGGCCAGCCCGAAAATACGACCTACGAACGCAGCGATTTTTGCGCGACTCCCCGTGCTGTTCCCATTCTGGAAGCAGTGATCGCGTTTGTCATCGCCAATGCCCTGCTGGAAAAACTTGGCGGTGATTCTCTGGAGGAGATGAAACCACGTTTTGACAGTCTGCGTAAGAGTCGGGTAGACTCGCTGGAAATGTGGAATCAGCCCTGGCGTTTTGGGTACGAGTAACTTATGCCCTATAATATTTCGTGGTATATCCCTCAGCGTATTCTTCTGGTGGAAGGGTGCGGCGTGATTGATGAGCCGCAGCTTAGAAAACAGGCTTTTGAAATCCGCGCTCTTTTAAATAAAGGCATTTCTCCGGTGCATATGCTGGTGAATATGTCTCATGTGGTGTCTATTGTAGTTGATAAATCCCGGATTTATGATGTGACCGCGCCCATGTATCAGGATACCCCCCTGGGCTGGCGGTTATATTTTGGCAGTCATGACCGCACCAAACGCGACCTTACCAGCCTGACATCGCGGCTGTTTCATCTGCGGACGGCCTGGTTTGAACAGCAAAAAGATGCGCTGCTTTTCCTTGCCAGCCTGGATGAATCGCTGCATTTGCTTGCTCCTTCTGAAGATGATCTGGAAATGAAAGCGGAGTGATTTGATGAAAAGTGGAATCTGCCCGAAATGCGGTTCAAAAGATGTTTATACAGGGGCAACCCTGCCCCCCAGAGGTAAAGCCGGACCGCATGAAGTCAACAGTATTCCTATTACCGCCGGAGTGCTACCTTCGGTAGTCGCCCTGGATAACTATGTGTGTGTGAACTGCGGCTATGTAGAAAGTTACATTTCCGACCCCGCCAAACTGCACAAAATCGCGGAACACTGGCCGCGTGTGGAAGACCTGATCAGGGACGAAAAAGAACAGCAAAAAGTCACACCCAATCAACTTAATGATTTTTAGGAAATGAGTCGTTGAAAATACCGTACAACTTAATCTTAACGGGTTTTATGGGGGTGGGGAAAACCACCGTCGGAAAACGGGTCGCTCACAAATTAGGCCGCCAGTTCGTGGATACCGATAAACTGATTGAACAGCGCACAGGGATGAGCATCCGTGAGCTTTTTGATAAACAGGGAGAATGGTTTTTTCGAGCCTACGAAACCAGCATCTGCGAAGAATTTTCCAAACCGCAGAATCTGGTCATTGCAACGGGTGGCGGGGCGCTGGTACACAACGGCAATCTGGAACGTATTACGGGCGAAGGCAATATTGTGCTTCGGCTGGGAGCATCCGTTCAAACCGTAATTGAACGCCTCACTGGGGCAGAAAACCGTCCGTTATTTAACAACCCTGCTGACCCGCGTCAAACCGTTCTCAGCCTGTTTGAAAAACGTCGTATCGCTTACCAGCAGCTTCGTATCCGCATTGACACCACAGACCGCACACCCGACGAAGTAGCCGATGAGGTGATTCAGATGTTTGAACGTGAACTGGAGCGCAACAGCTACCGACTGCGAGTGAAAAGTCCGGTCAATTTTTATAGTGTTCTGGTCAGGGCGGGGCTGCTGGAAACCCTGCCGCAGCTTCTGGAGGATTACGGCCTCAAAACCTCAACGGCAGTGGTCACGAATGACACCCTTGCTCCGCTTTATGGTCAGGCGCTGGCGGAAACACTCGGCGCAGCCTTAATCACGATTCCAGACGGTGAAATTTACAAAACGCTGGCGACGGTGGAACAGCTTTATCATGATTTTGTAGCCGCCAAACTTGACCGCAGCAGCTTGATTATCGCGCTGGGTGGGGGAGTGGTCGGGGATACAGTCGGGTATGCCGCCGCCACCTATTTGCGCGGAGTCCGATTGATTCAGATTCCGACCTCTCTGCTGGCAATGGTCGATTCCAGCGTGGGGGGAAAAGTCGGCGTGGATATTCCCGAAGGCAAAAATCTGGTGGGGGCGTTTAAACAGCCAGAACTGGTTGCCATTGATACGAATGTCCTGAAAACCCTGCCGGATATTGAAATGCGCTGCGGGCTGGCTGAGGCGATCAAACATGCGCTGCTGGCCGACCCTGCACTTTTAAACCAGATGGAAGCGCTGCGACAGGGGAATGAGGAGGTGTTGCGGCGGGTCATTCAGGTAAAAGTGGACGTGGTGGAGCGCGACCCGTATGAATCGGGCGAACGCGCCCATTTAAATTTAGGCCATACCTTTGCCCACGCTATCGAAAAAGTCAGCGGCTATCAGTGGCGGCACGGCGAAGCCGTTGGGGTAGGGCTGGTAGCGGCGGCGTATCTTTCGGCGGAACTGCAAAAAATGGGCGGGCAGGAGGTCGAACAAATTGTGGATGCAGTGGAGCGAGTTGGCCTGCCGACCCGTATCAACGGCTTTTCACCTGAGTCCCTCTGGGAAGCCATGTCCACCGACAAAAAATGGAAAGACGGTCACACGAGTTTTGTGGTGCTGGAAGGCATCGGCAAACCCACGATTGTGGAAGATGTCATCCGCGAACAGGTATTAAAAGTATTATCACAACTACAGGTTTCATAAAATGGTACGTATCTTACTTTTGCACGGCCCGAATCTCAATTTGTTGGGGACACGCGAGCCTGAAATTTACGGCACGATGACTCTCGATGAGGTGAATTCACGTCTGGTAGCTTTTGCCGCCACCCATGACTTTATGCTGTCCACCAAACAATCCAATCATGAGGGGGTGCTGATTGATTACATTCAGGAAGCCCGCGACTGGGCCGCTGGAATCGTCATCAACCCTGGCGGGTATACCCATACGTCGGTCGCGCTGCGTGATGCCATTGCCGCCGTTCCCATTCCGACCGTCGAAATTCATCTGTCCAATATTCACGCGCGGGAATCTTTCCGGCAGCAATCCCTGATTGCCCCTGTATGTGTCGGACAAATTTCAGGGTTTGGCTGGTATGGCTATCAACTGGCCTTAGATGCCTTAATCCAGAAAATTAAAAAAGTGAACGTTAGGTGAAAATCGAGCAGCCCTGCTGCTGAAGCCGATCAAACCATTCGGGAAACGTTGAGAATTGATTCCAGCGCAAATCTAATTTATCCAGATGGGGAAGCGTTCCGATTCCTGCGGGAAGTGCAGTCAGGCGGTTTCCCCGCGCATCCAGTTCCCGAAGTTTTTTCAGCCTGCCTACCGAGTCCGGCAGCGTAGTAAGCTGGTTATTCCTCACGTCCAGCACCGTCAGATTTTCCAGCATCCCCAGCGATTCCGGCAGGGCGGTGAGTTGATTGTTCCGCACACGAAGTTCCTTTAATGCCCTCAACTTTCCGATGGTTTCCGGTAGCGTCGTCAGTTGATTGTCGTATAACCGGAGTTCAACCAGCCGACTCAAGTTTCCAATGGCTTCCGGCAAAACAGAAAGGTGGTTGTGGGTTAGGTTGAGGTAAAGGAGATTTTTTAAGCGGGTAACGCTCTCAGGGAAACGGGTAAACTGGTTACGGCTAGCATAAAGAAATTCAAGCGCTGTGAGCTGCTCAAGCGATTGAGGGAACGTGGTCAGATGGTTGACACTTAAATCCAGCACCCGCAGTTGGGTCAGATTTCCTACCGTTTCGGGCAGGGAAGTTAGGCGGTTGCTGTGTGCATAGAGGAAGGCCAGGTCTTTCAGCGTGCCGATTGCTTCTGGCAGGGAAATAATCTCATTTTCTCCCAGAGACAGCGTGGTCAGGTGGCTGAACTGCCAGAGGACTTCTGGCAGCGCCGTTAACCCGCAGCCGTGCAGCCAAAGCACACGCACGGCATCATCTTCCGCGTAAAACCCGACCTTCTCCACCTCACCGGAATTTCTGGCGGCGGGGATGGAACGCCCGATGAACGTTTCCAGCGCAGCAATTTCACTCATTAAAGCATCCGATACACAACCGGGCAGTTCACGATGACGCCCGAATAACCAAAAATTTCGTCATTGGGGCCAACCAGCCAGCCCTGCGCCGCAAATCCTAAAATCTGAAATTCATCGGTCAGGCGCGAACGGTAGCCCAACTCAATCGCTTCTGGTGTCCAGACCGCAGGTGTGACCGCCCAGAGGGGGCTGTACTCTGTAGAAAGAGTCGGGATGCCGCCCACCACGTTTAGCGCCCCGCCTTCGCCATTTAACGCGCTGGTCAGTCCCTGACGCTGAGGATTTCCCACTCCGGTGGGGCCGTTCACGAAAGCATACAGCGATTCAACGGCCTTAAAATGGCTGGTATCCTGCACCGCTATGTCCTGCAAGGCGGGCGCAAAAATTGCCCCTTCCAGCGTGGCGGTTAATTCGTCGTTTGAGTCGGTGCTGATATAAAACACCGGACGGCTAAAACTAAAACCGGAAGCCAGCCGCAGCGTGACCGTTCCTTCTGCTGGACAAATCGCCACCACGTTATCATGGATACGGGTGTAATCCACGCCGCCGCCGCAAAATTCAAGCGAATCCGCTTCTACCCCAAATGCCACGATCGGCGCGTTGTAAATCTCACCTCCAATTTTCATTAGGGGACTGTAGAACACATCCCCAACCGCGCCGGGTTGAAATTGGGCAGGGGGAAAGCTGTTGGGGGCTGTACCGGCAACAAGCACCCGTTCCGGCGAAAAATCGACGCTGCCACGTTCAAACGTAACGCTGCCATCCGTGTTTAACACCGCCGGACGCACCGCGACTCCCACATCAGCATTGGTTAATTTAGCAGAATAATTGATGCCCATTTCGGCGGCTTTGCCCGCGCTGTTGGTATCGGTAATGATATACCAGACGCTTTCTCCGCCTGCCATCTGCCCTCGATGCAACGGCAGCGTGACCGTGAGAGTTTCCAAATTCACAAGGCCAGATTTTAAAAGTTGATGTTCCCCGATCAATTCTGGCTGTACAGAAGAAGGGGCAGGCAGGTGATATTGCAGAGGAAAATCCGCCCGAATGGACTCAGGGGCGGCCTGAACTTTATCCCGGAAATCCTGTAAGGGGTCGTCCGGCTCTTGAGCGTGAGTAATGGGCAAAAAAAGAAGCACCAGCAATAAAATCCAGTATGCCTTAAACATTTTTATGTCCTTGCAAAAATGATATATCAGGAGGGACACGGCACTGCCGTGTCGCTGCTCCTATTCGCGCTCAAAAACCAGTTTGCTGCCCTCAACTGCCACCTTGACCACATCCCCCGCCCCAAATTTATCTTCCAGCAGGGCGGAAGAAAGCGGACGGGTCAGCAGGCGTTCAATAGCCCGCCGCAAAGGACGAGCGCCTTCGGCGGGGGAATAACCTTCGTTCAGCAGAAGCGTGCGGGCTTCTTCCGAAAGTTGCAGCGACAAATCCTGTGCATCCAGCCGTTCGGTGACTTCTTCCAACTGCAAATTGAGAATCTGATCCAGGGCGTCTTTGCTCAGGGGCTTAAACACCACCACTTCATCCAGACGGTTTAAAAATTCAGGGCGGAAGAATTTTTTCAGGTGTTCACTGTAATCGGGCAGCGCGTCCGCCTGTGCCATAAACCCGATGCCTTTACCAACATCCTCCGAACCGATGTTGCTGGTCATAATCCATGCCGCATGACGCCCGTCCACAGTAGCGCCGGAAGCATCGGTCAGCCGCCCTTCATCAAATACCTGCAAAAACAGATCAAACACTTCGGGCGCAGCTTTCTCTACCTCATCCAGCAGCACCACCGTATACGGGTGACGGCGCAGGGCTTCTGTCAATTGACCGCCCCGTTCTGTCCCTTTGTAACCGGGTGGCGCTCCAATTAAGCGGGCGGCCGTGTGTTCATCATAAAATTCGGACATATCCAGCCGAATCATGGCTTCTTCGTCGCCAAATAAAAATTCGGCCAGCGCCCGCGCCAGTTCTGTTTTCCCGACCCCGCTTGGGCCGACAAACAGGAATACCCCCACCGGACGGCGTGGATTACCCAGCCCTGCACGCTGCGTTCGGATGGCTTCTACCACCGTTTTAACCGCATCTGGCTGTCCAATCACACGGTGATTAATCCGTTCTTCCATATGGGTCAGGCGGGCGCGTTCGGTAGCGGTTAAGTCGGCCACCGGAATCCCGGTCCATTCACTTAGCACTTCTCGCACCGTCTGAGCGTTAACCTCAAGTGGTTTGTCCTCTGCGTCCTCATCCGGCGATTGCGTTTGGATCACGACTCTGGCACAGGCTTCATCCAGCAAATCCAGCGCTTTGTCCGGCAGGC
>CAZKZS010000046.1:0-20928 GCA_964557285.1 uncultured Anaerolineae bacterium
GATAGAAGTGATTGAAAATGCGGGCGAAGATGTCAATATCGTGGTGGTTTCCCAGTGTGTGGAAATTTTATCGGATGAACCCGAAGAATCTCATAACGAAAAAGAACATTCAGACGAAATACAGGCTTTTTGCGATTCCCACGATGCGGAAATAGCGGGAGAACAGCCGCACGGCAGCCCGCTTTATGCGATGGAATGTGAACACCATGAGGATGAACATGGCAACTGCGACCCGCATGTTTGGACAAACCCGCAAAACGTAATGCTGTGGACTCTTTTTATCCGCGACAGTTTGATTCAGCTTGACCCCACCAACGCGGATACCTATTCCGCTAACGCCGCCGCTTACATCGAACAGTTGCAAGCCCTCATGCAGGAAATTAAACCGCAGTTAGCCGCCATTCCAGAAGAAAATCGTGTGCTGGTGACGAACCATGAAACGCTGGGATATTTTGCTGCCGCTTACGATTTTGAAATCGCCGGCGCCGTGATTCCAGCCAGCAGCACGCTGGCAGAAGCAGGCGCGGGAGATATTGCCAGTCTGATTGATTTGATTCGGGAAAATGAGATACGGGCGATTTTTGCCGAAAATACGGTCAATGCGGATTTAGCGCAGCAGGTGGCCGATGAAACCGGAGTCCAGTTTTACACGCTGTACAGCGATTCCTTAAGTGAAGCTGACGGCCCAGCCAGCACCTATCTGGATTATCTGCGCTACAACGTGCAGACGATTGTTTCAGCGCTCAGCAAATAGCTTCTAGGAGGGTGAGGCATGTAAAAAGTCCTCACCCTCGGTTAAATATTGTTTCCACCTCAATAGGAATCGCCCGTATCAGCGTGGCGTAAATCGGACAGCGTTTTTTGTAGGTTTCAATCATAGAGTCGGCCTGGGTATCAGTAATGCCTTCCACCAGAATCCGTATCCGCAGGCTTTTAAATCCAGGGTCAACGGGTTCACCGACCACTCCCAGAGGGTCATAGTCGCCGGAGGCATTCACCGCAATAGAGGAAAGTGGCAAACGCATCTGCTGAGCGACTTTCTCACACACAAACAGGGTTTCACTCGCAATCGAAGCCAGGAATAGGTCAAGCGGGCTGAGTTCTTCATTGGGGCCGCCCATCATCAGGGGAGCATCCACCACAAAATGCCGTGTTTTGGCGGTGACAATTGTTCGTCCGCGCAGCCCCAGAAGCCGCGCGGTCACAGAAGTGCTGGCGAGTCGAGTAACCATGAGCGTTTGTCCTATAAAGTCAATAGAAAAGCGATTAAATCAGAAACATCCTGCGATGACAGATGCACGGCATAGTCCGAATACATGGCATCATTAAAGCCATCGACGACATACGCGCCCGGACGTAAAATGCTGGTCGTTAGATATTCTTCCGGCGTCTGGGTGGGCATACGATTTCCGGTACGGCCATAAACCCCCTGCAAATTGGGTGCAACCGTAAAGCGGGATGGTTTAGGCTCAATAGAATGGCAGGCAGCACACGGCGGCGCACCTTCGACCCCATTGGCGAAAATTTCCGCCCCCCGTTCAGGATTGCCAATTATGACCGCTACCGGAGTCGCTTCGGGTTGGTCGGTGGGGTCTTTTTTCTCGTCGCTGGAACAGGCTGCCAGAAGGAGTATCATTAACAGAATGAGGCTGAGGGTTACTTTGGACATGGCTTTCTCTCCGCAAGCATTTCATCCTTATTGAAGCGGAAACCCTGTCCAGAGTCGCCTTGCCGAAGGCGGAACTATTTTCCGGCTTTTGGTCATAGGAAGTTGCTAAGACTAAAGACGGAGGTAAGGTTTGTATGTTGGAATCGTTCTGGATGCTTGAAAGGGTGACATGATGCGATATGGATTACTGCTCCTAATTTTTTTGCTGGCGGCCTGCGGTCAGGAGGCGGGGCGGGATGAAAAGGACCTCCAGAGGGGCGCTATACTTTACACCATTGATTTTGAAGCGGATACCGCCTTTGAAACCGGCAACTTTTCCGATACCGATAGCAGCCGCCCCTTTGCCTCAACACTCACCATTCAAAATGGGGGCTACCAGATTCAGCACAGCGCAAAAAGTTCCTCTTATATCTGGGGGCAGGGCGGCGACTCCGTGCAGGAAGTGGATATTGAGGTAGAAGCCCAGTTTGTCGAGGGCAGTGCAGATAATTTTTATGGGGTGATGTGCCGCGTGAATGAAAACAGCGAAGGGTATATATTCCTCATTAGCAGTGACGGATACGGAGCGATTGCCCGTACTGATGGGCGCAGTTTATCGTTTTTAGCGGACTGGCGCGAACACGAAGCGATAAAAAAAGGTAAAATTACAAACAAAATTCGAGCCGTCTGTGTGGATGATTATCTGGCACTGTACGTGAATGGAAAACTCGTCGTAGACATAGAAGATGATGAGCTTTCAGAAACAGGGCAAATCGGACTGGCGGCAGGGATTCTCACGGAAACCCGGGAGGAAACTGAGGTCAGCGTCACCTTTGATAATCTCGTGGTGCGGGAAGCCAGTCTTAAACAGTAACTTAAAAATTCTTCCTTTTCGGATAAATTCCCCTACAATGGGAAGCATACGTACAAGGGAGATTGACATTGAGTAAAAAATCGTTTTTGCGCCTCGCCCTGCTGCTGATTTTAGTTTTTTCCACAACAGCAGTTTTTGCCAGGCAGGAAATGCCCGATGCAGATGGTGATAGTATTCCTGATGAATTTGATGGCTGTCCGAGTGAGGCCGGAGTGCCAGAAAATTATGGCTGTCCCGAAGGGGTGGCCCCGCCTGATACCGATGGAGACACGCTGCCCGATGTCGGGGAAAGCTGTCCCGAAGTTGCTGGCGACCCGATGTTAGGCGGCTGTCCCGATACTGACGGAGATCGACAGCCCGACCCGTATGACTCCTGCCCGCAAGAACCTGGTTTTTCTCAGAATTTTGGGTGTCCCCCGGGGATAGAGTCGGACAGAGATGGTGATGGTATCCCTGACCGCACCGATATTTGTATGGATGTTGTGGGGGATGCAGCGCTGGCAGGCTGTACGCAGGATCAGGTGACAGATTTTGACGGCGACAGTGTGCCGGATATTATCGACGCCTGTTATGATACGGTGGGTGATGCAGCAAATAACGGCTGTCCGGAAGGAACAACCCCTGACATCGATTTTGATGGAATTTCCGATTTTGAGGATGCCTGTCCCCGTCAGATGGGTTCATCGGAGAACAACGGCTGTATTATCGACGCCGACCAGGATCTTATTGAAGACCAGTATGATGCCTGCCCCGACCAGCCCGGTGACGGTTTAAACAACGGCTGTCCCGAAGGGGTAGCCCCACCGGATGCCGACGCAGACAGCATCCCGGATATTAATGATCGCTGCCCGAATGAGGCAGGTGCAGCCGGATATGATTGTCCGGACAGCGACGGCGATGCGGTCACTGACCTGGATGACCTCTGCCCGAACGAACAGGGCATGATAGAATTGCAGGGCTGTGTGGCCGTCACTGAACTGACCCTACCCGCCAACCGGACACCTCTTTCGCCGGAAAATGCAGCGAACATTGCTCCCTTAGGGCGGCTGGTGAACGGCATTTCTCAGATAGCCGTAGCGTCCAATGGCACGCTGGCCGTTCAGACCTACACCAGTGGGCTTTTGCTGTACGATTTAAATGCAGCCACTTTAACCCCACAGATGCTTGAATCGATGGGCAGCCGCATGACCATTAGCGGTAATGGCAGCATTGTCGTGGATACCCCCTATGACATTCAGAACAATGTGCCAGCCGTCCAGGTCTGGGATGTGGCGTCGCGTGGCGGACTGCATTACATTCTGCTGAATGATGAACCGATTCTCTCCCAGGTCGCCATCAGCGCCGATGGCAGCCGTTTTGCGACCAGCCACAGCGCGGTTAACCTGTTTGGCCCGGGTGCGCCGGATGCTTCCAATACGGTTCGTGTCTGGGAAACTGTTTCCGGTTCAGATGTAGCGTCTCTGACGCATGATACACCCGTGCATCAGATTGCTTTCCATCCTGATAACACCCGTCTGGCGGTCAGCACCGAAGCCAACACAATTATCTGGGATGTGACCACCCAGCAGCAGCTTGCCACGCTGGATGCCAGCGCTTTTCCGTTTGAAAACACCATTGCATTTTCGCCGGATGGCTCAAAACTGATCATTGGTAAAGAAGATGGCTCTATCAGTGTGTGGGATATGAACACCTACTCCCTGCTGTATGAGGCGGTGGTGCTGGAACAGGGGCAGTTCGGGGCGGTGGTTTCGGCAGTGACCTTTAGCCCGGATGGAAGCCTGATTGCGGTTAGCGGCGGCCCCTTTGCCGACGGGCCTATTGACGTTTTCGATTACCAACTGTTGTTAGTTGATGCCAGCAATGGCACGGTTCTGACCGCGCTGCCTGATATTCAACGGGTGGCTGGCTCACTTGCATTCAGTCCAGACGGAACGATGTTAATTTTCCCTGGCCCGAATTCCGTCGAATTCTGGGGAATTGCTCAATAACCTGCGGAGATTGATGTGAGGAGGGACACGGCACTGCCGTGTCCCTACCATTCACTCATACCGATCGCAATCTGTGCGGGATGAGGCTGAAAAGTGCATCCCGTGCGACAGTTCCCCTCCGGGGTCAAAATAGGGGCGGTAGAGACTCTGAGTTTCTGTCCACAGCACAAAATGAATATGAGCGCCCAGGGAATATCCAGACGACCCCGTAAACCCAATCACCTCCCCCGCTTTCACCTGTCCAACTTCAAGCCACTCAAACGGCGGGAGTTCGGAAACGTTCCAGAAAGGCAGACTCAACGCATCTAAATGTCCGTATTGAGTCGAAGTAACCCCATCTTCATACACAACACGCGCCGCATACCCCAGGTCAATCCATCCTTCCTCATAACCAAAACGTTTAAGGTACACTGTGCCTGTATGGGCAGCCCGAATCGGCAGTCCTTTTGCCTGCCCAACTCCTTCTGCGGAAGTAAAATCCAGCGCGTAACGATTCTGCTGGGTGCTGAAATGGTAGCCCCACGACACCAGCCAGTCATGTGAACAGTCAAAAGGCAGCCATAGCCGCATCGGACTTAGTTGTTCGCCGGGTAAAGGCAGCATCGGCGAAACCGTCGGCAGCAGGGCGCGAATCAGGTCAGGCATATCCGCTTCCCGTGCCGTTCCCAAATATTGAAACGTGGCCGGATGCCCTAAATCCTGCCCCAGAAACCGACTTTTATAACGCGGCAGGTAGGCGGCAGAGACAAAGGACTGCTCATTATCCAGAATCAGCCGATGTTCTTTTCCCGTAATTTGTGCGCTGACATGCTGACGAGACAAAGGTAAATGGGGGGAAAACGGCTCTATCATGCCCAGGCCAAAAACCTGTGCTGGATTTTTCATGGATTGGGCAAAAATTTGTACCGTATCAAAGTAAATTAAATAATTACCCTCAATGGGACTAATCCGCCCCGGCGCATCTGCCGCATAGACTCTATCTTCCACATGAAAAAGCATCGCCAGTGCCGTAGCAGGCAAATCAAAATCCAGAATCAGGTCATTGCCATCGGTGGAAACTGTTAGACGGGTGGGCTGGGCAACCGTGCCGTATCCCACCACCGCCGTGATGCCATTGGGGAAGCGAATTGTTCCCTGTGAATCCGGGGAAAGAATCATATTTTCGCGCTGCCGTACTGTTGGAAATCCCAACAGCAGAATCAGGGCAAAAAAAATCCGACTCATTCCGTCGTTCCCTGCACCAGAATTTTGTATTTGTAAGCGTTGCCGCCCAGTTCGTCAAAGGTGACTTCAAACGACGTGGCTTCACCGGGGAGCAGTTGGTCTTTATTGATAAAAGTATCCTGCACTGCTACCACACGTCCTTCCTCATCGACCACTGCCACCAGCACCCGAATCGATGTTGCCAGTTTGCTATTGTTGTTCTGGACAAGCCCCGCAACAGTTAAAAAGCCATTCGTATTGTAAAAAGCGCGGTCGTCGCCAATCAGGAAGTTTTCGCTGCCGTAAAAACTGGCCTGCGAGAACTCCGCTGCCCGTGCCGCGCCCTGAATTTCATACCGCACGGTGATACTGGGGCGGCCAGAATCAAAACGGATGCGAAACGGGGCAGACTCACCGGGAGCAAGCACATCATATGCCAGAATCGTAGAACGTTCGGCCAGAGAGTTGTCCTGAGCATCAAACAGAAAAGCGGTCAGCCGGATAGCTTCTAAGGGAATAGCCGCCAGATTGGTGACTTCCCCCGTGATGTTAAATCCGCCGTTGCTATCTTCCCAATGGGTGTAATTTTCAAACCCTAAAACACCGGAAGCTGAGGTCACGCTGGCAGGTTTCACTTCCCCGATTTCAAGCGGGAAATTGGTATTGACGCGGAAGGTGTTCACCGCCGCAAAAAGGGTTTGCAGCATGACCCCATCCGCACCAGTAACATCAACTTCTATCGCGGAAAAATACGTGCCGTTGCCCTGCAAAAAAATGTTATAGCCGCGTGTTCCGATGGTGGGATAGTCCCGCAGCCCCTGCAAACGCACACTGCCATCCGACATGGCAGCAGGCGGCGCGGTGGCTGTCCATGTGCCATCTTCCTGAGGCTGATAGGCTTGTACGGCTCTGGCAAAGGCTTCGGCGGTCAGGGGTTCACCCGTGTTAATAATCGCAACCGTCAGCCGCACGACCCGTTCATTGTTTTCAACAGAGGTGAACTGTACCCGCACCCCCGATTCAAACGGAAGCTGGTCAGGTATCCACTGGGGCGGCACCCGGATACTAAATACTCCCGACGGATGTTCATAGGTCTGAAAACCAGCATCCAATGGAGCGCGGGTAGCAACCATGACCAGGGGGGCGGCTGTTCCGCCTCCATCCATACAGGCGGCCAGCCCCAAAATCAGCAGAAAAAGGAGGCTTTTTTTAATCACTATCTTTCAAACTGCATCACATAAGCGAACATATAGGCTTTGCCGTTTTCGGCAATCGTAGGATGCGGGTCGGGCGCTCCCTCTGAGGTTTCCAGGAATCCAATTTGCTGCGGTTCACCGGTTCCGGGCGGCAGCGGCAGCGCAGATATGCCGACTTCTCTGCCCGGTTCTTCAAAATGAACGTAAAAAAAGGCGCTGCCATCGGGAGCAGCTACCCCCACGCGCGGAAAACGTGAAATAGGAGTCTGGCCTTCACTATCTGGCCGGAATATATCCGCCGGACTCGATAAGCCCGAAAAATCAAACAGAGGAGTGATAACCCCTGTAGCAACATCCATGTAATAATAATTGACAAGACCGTAACTGGCCCTAAAATCCCCACTGTAAAGCAGCACCACCAGTCCCTGACTTCCAGCCCACTGAACATCTTCAACGTTCACCAGAATCGTTTTATCTACCCATTCTGGCACGGCTGCATAAAAATCGGGGTAACTGGCAAGCTGATTGAACTCCCCACTTTGCAGGTTAAGCAGCCAGAGGCCATTTGCCGGATCATCCCGGTCCTGTCCAGCAACGGGAATCGCCATATACTGCCCACCTGGATCAATGACGGCCTGCCGGAAAACGCTTAATCGTGGCAAATCGTTGGTTAAATCCCGCACCAGTTCCGCCGTTTCTCCGTTCATTCGCATCAGGGTTAATGAGTAACTCCCTTCACTCAATTTTTCGCTGCGGAAAAAGTAAAGTGTATTATCGGCAGGACTCCACGTGGGCAAATAATCCAGCAGCCCACTAAATCCATCTTCGATAGGGGTGCGAGTTTCATTATCCTGGGTGCGATTCACAAAAGCGCTGGTGGCGACTTCAAATGTCCAGAGGTCGGGTTCACGGAAATTGAGGAAAAAGTTTTCCGTAAACGCTAAAAATTGGCTGTCGGCCGACCAGACTAAATCTGTCCCTGAACGGTCATAATCTTCCGGCCAGAGGGTGCAGGTCGTGGTTTTCTCCTCAAAAACATGGATACAGAGGCCGTCACTTCTGGCACTCCACGCCAGCATAGAACCGTCCGGCGACAGGACAGCTTCAAAGGGAGGCCGCCCTTCCTCACCCAGCACGTCATTCACAAACTGAATATCAACGAGCTGCCAGTTGCCCGAATCAGCCGCTATACCAAAAACAACCAGAAAAATAAGCACCAGAAAACGTTTATTCATCTCACTCTCCCAGTTTAAAGGTAGTTCTAAATGGATGGATTAGCAAGTTGTGTCAGAAACAAACCATCCTATAACCAAACAATCTACCAAAGCATGTTATGATGCTGTAGAACACATTTGCTACAGCAGAGGTAAATGCCATATGTATGCGACCAACGAACTGATGTTTCCGGCTTATGTTATTCCTGAATTGGCGGACAGTCGCGGCCAGGAATGGCATGATTTAATTACCCGCCTTTCCGCGTTGCCCGAAACCGATGTAGAAGTGCTGGCATTTATGCTCATGATGATTCGTTTGAACGGCTGTATGGAATGTGAAACGGATAGCTACCGTGCCATGCGTGGATGCAGCGCTTGTGCGCTTCAGACCCTGCGCCGTTATAAAGGCCCGGATCGAGATTTGCTAAACGCCTATCATAACGCGCTGCAAGACATGAAAAATTATCTGGAACGCACGGGCAGAACCCGCTTTCAGACCGTCATGGAAATCCGCTAAAATAAATTTTTATGAATTTAGAAGTGATTGCAAAACAGGCGGCGGAAAATGCGGATGATTACGAAGCATTCCGCTACTATGTCGAAGATTACGATGAACTCAGCGACGCGGCGCTGGATGCACTGGTTGAGGAGGTTGCAGCGCCCATCATCGCAGCCATTGATTGTACGCAGTGTGCAAACTGCTGCCGCAGCCTGGATGTGTATCTGACGCCGGAAGATGCCGAACGCCTTCCTGGGTTAGTTCCTCTTGCTGAAATTATTGACCATGCCCGTGCTGAAGCTGTAGAAGAATGGGGTATGTTTAAACAAAAACCCTGTGTTTTTCTGAAGGGGAAACGATGTTCCATTTATGAACACCGCCCCACCTCCTGCCGCGAGTATCCCGCTTTTACGCCGGATTTTCGCTGGCTGCTGGGGGATATTTTAGGCGGGGTCGGCCTCTGCCCGATTATTTACCACACAATTGAGGAACTCAAGAAACGTCTGAAATGGTAATCTGTAGGGGCAGGGATGCCTGCCCCTTCCCTTTAGAAAATTAAAGTTTTTCTGCGATGCTCTTGGCCTGGGTAAACAGCAGCAAATAATCCGGGCCGCCCGCCTTGCTGTCTGTCCCACTCATGTTAAAACCGCCAAACGGATGCACCCCGACGAGCGCCCCCGTGCATTTACGATTGAAATACAGATTGCCGACATGAAATTCCTTCCGCGCCCGTTCCAGCCGCGCCCTGTCCTGACTGTACACCGCGCCCGTCAGCCCATATTCGGTGCTGTTGGCGATTCGCAGTGCGTCGTCATAATCTTTGGCGGGAATGAGTGCCAGCACGGGGCCAAAAATTTCTTCCTGGGCGATGGTGGCATCGCCGGGAACATCTCCAAAAATCGTCGGCTGGATAAAATAGCCGTTGGTGTCGGTTTCAATAAGGCTGCCGCCATGCAGCAGGGTGTGATTTTTACGCCCGATTTCGATGTACGAAAGAATATCTTTGAAGGCTTTTTCATTGACCACCGGCCCCATATCAATATGCAGCCCCTTATCGGGTTCGCCCACCACCAGTTTTTTAGTGCGCTCGACGACACTTTCCGCTACCCGGTCATAAATTTTGCCGACCAGAATAGCACGGCTGCCAGCCGAACATTTTTGCCCCTGAAAGCCAAAGGCACTGGCGACAATGCCCTGTGAGGCGGCTTCCAGATCCGCTGTTTCATCGACCACCACCGCATCTTTGCCGCCCATTTCCAGAATCGTGCGTTTGAGCCAGATTTGACCCGGATGCACTTTGGCAGCCCGTTCAAAAATTCGCATCCCAATGGCTTTTGACCCTGTGAAAGCAATCATCCTGGTTTTGGGATGGTCCACCAGCGCGTCGCCCATCGCTCCACCGGGACCGGGAACAAAATTTAATACTCCCGCAGGCAGATGATTATTCCACAGCAGTTCGCAGAATTTATAAGCAATCACCGGACTGTAAGAAGCGGGTTTCAGGACCACCCCGTTGCCTGTCACCACGGCCGCGCTGGTCATTCCGGTCATGATGGCATTTGGGAAATTCCAGGGCGGAATCACCGCCACCACCCCAAGCGCTATATACTGTAAATCCAACTGTTCCGGCGGATAGGGAGTCAGCAGGTCGCTGGCCTGATCCATCCGTATCATCTGGCGGGCATAATATTCCAGAAAATCTATGGATTCGGCGGTATCGGCATCGGCTTCGACCCAGCTTTTCCCCACTTCAAACACCATCCACGCGCTAAATTCATGTTTGCGACGGCGCATTTCAGCCGCCGCGTTCAGCAAAAAGCGGGCGCGTTCATGAGCCGGCGTATACTGCCAGGTCTGGTAGGCTGCATAGGCCGCTTCAACCGCCTGGTCCACATGATTCGGGGTTGCGCTAGTAAAAGTGCCAACGACTTCTTTAGGGCGAGCCGGATTGATGCTGTCAAACGTATTTCCTTCCCAGAGCTGCTGGCCGCCAATCACAAGCGGGTACTTTTGCCCCAGTTGGGAGCGCACCAGTTCGATGGCCTGTTCAAAAGCGGCGACATTTTCCGGTCTGGAAAAATCCGTAAGGGGTTCATTGGTAAATGGTCTGAGCATGATTACTCCTGAGTGTTTATATGTTTCTTATATTACCGCATTTAAATGCTTAAAACATTGACGCTGGCTCTTAATGTGCCTATAATGCTCGCTTAAAAATTTCATCTGGAGATGCCATGCAAAACCCGCGTGGGCCCCTTCGTCACGAACTGGTCAGTTGGGAAGAAGTCGATAAACTGGTGGATGTACTTGTCCCACAAATCGAAGCGGTTAAGGGCTTTGATACGATTTTGCTGATAACACGCGGTGGCATTATCCCCGGTGGGCTGCTGGCAGAAGCGCTGGATATTAACTACGTTCTCACGGCGGCGGTGCGTTTTCCCGATCCGATTCTGATGCAGGTGACGGAACAATTTGACCCCAAACTGGCGCTGCCTTCGTTTTTGCAGTTTCCGGAAGCCAAACTCATTGAAGACCGCCAGATTTTAATTGTGGATGATGTATGGGGCAGTGGTCGTACCAGCACAACAGTCAAAGGGCGCTGTGAGGCGGCACGCGCTAGAGCCTACACCTGTGTTTTTCACTTTAACCCCTACCGTTCGCTGATGAACAATGCTGCACCGGATTTTTACGCGGCGACTACCGATGCCCATATTATCTACCCCTGGGAAGTGGACCGCGATATTGATGGGCTGCTGGCGGGCATGACCGAAATTTAAATCAGATAGCCTGGATACCATTTGGGGACATCGGAAACCCTATCCAGAATCTGCAAATCGGCGGATTCCAGCGAAATAGGGGTCAGGTTGGTGTCGACGTGTTCCAGTTTGCTCACCCCAATCAGCACCGAACTGACCCATGGATGGCTTAATACCCACGCAAGCGCCACCTGTTCCGGTGCAGCAGCGTAGTTTCTAGCAATTTTCCGGACGGTTTCCACAATTTGCCAGCCGCGTTCGTTGTCGGCCAGTGTGCGATACAGGGTATCCTGCCCCAGCCGTGATTTTTCATCAAATGGCTGGCCGCGTTGATATTTCCCTGTTAAAAATCCTCCTGCCAGTGGACTCCAGGCTAGCAGACCCACCTTTTCACTGAGCAGCAGACTAAGTATTTCCTGCTCAATGCTGCGTTCAATCAGGCTGTACTGCGCGTGCAGCGCAATCAGAGGCGACCAGTGGCGTGCCTGTTGAATCCCCAACGCTTTCATCACCTGCCACGCGAAATAATTGGAACAGGCCACGTAACGGATTTTTCCTTGCTGAACCAGCATTTCCAGCGCGTAAAGGGTTTCCTCAAGCGGGGCATAGGCATCCCAGTAATGCGTACCGTAAATATCAAGGGTATCGGTTTGTAGACGGCGCAAACTCTGTTCAACGGAATACAGAATCGCGTGGCGAGATAGGCGGCGGTGATTCGGGTCGCCATCCTCCGGCGCGTAGGTTTTGGTGCTGAGGATGATGTGCGGACGATGCCCACCATCTTTCATCCACTGGCCGATGATTTCTTCCGCTTGCCCCTGGTTAGAGGTATCAATCAAATTGCCACCCTGATTCACGTAATAATCCATCACCTGCCGCGCATCCCACGCTGGCATCTGCCCGCCAAAGGTCAGGCTGCCCAGCCCCATTTCGCTCACCATCAGCCCTGAATTACCCAGTTGCCGTAATTTCATCTTAAAAACGCTCCTGCTGCCAGTAAAATTATTGTAGTAGTGATGGACAGGAAACACGATGCAAAAGCTGATTTTTCTGGTGATTTTAATTTTTGTTATCCTCCAACCCTCTGCTGCTCAAGAAAATGCGCCTGCGGTGATTTTGCTGGAACGTGAAAACACCGATAATCCCAATACCGTACACCATTTTTATGTGGTGGATATGCAGGGAAATATCCAGCCTTTTAACATGGCGGAAACTGACCAGCCTGCACCTGTTCCCCTCCCCGCCCATCGGGAAATCCTGGCAGAAGTTTCTCCCCGCTACGGGCCGATAGCGCTGGATGTTTCCGGTCTGGACATCGTGGAAAACCGTCTGTACAGCATGTCCGGTGAAAATGACCCGTATGTAAATCTCTACGCGGTCATGAATGGCGAACTGCATCAGCTTACCGACGTGGTTTCCCTTTTTCCGCAGGCAAAACCTCCTATTTTGTCCGCGTCCGCAGAATTTTTATCCGTTCGATCCGGCGCTTTTTTGTATCGGGCGCGGCTGCGGGATGCCGCTGGACAGGATTTTAATGCGTTGTATCTGTATGATTTTGAGAGTCATCAAAAAATGCCGTTTTTTGGGAAAAATCCGGTCTGGTCGCCGGAGGGAGAGTCGCTGGCAGGCAGCCGATTGTCTGAGTCTCAGCCGCCTATTTATGAACTGTGGACAGTCAACATTAAAACCGGAGAAGCGAGATTTATCGCCAATGGCTGCAACCCGCAGTATTCACCGGATGGACTCTGGCTGGCCTATGATTTACACGACAACTCGCAGTGGCAGGGCTATACCGATTGTTTTGCCAGTGGGCAGGTGGAGGCGGTGAATCTACAAACCGGAGAAAAAGTGCTGCTTTCCGCAGGGCTGGAAAAATTTGTTACGCTGGTAGGTTGGGTGAATCATAACTCAGCAGGACAATAGGCTGCCCGCGTAACTGTGTCAAAATGATGGTGGCGTGCTGGCTGCCCTTCAGATGAAGCATCTGTTGAAGTTGTTCCGGTGTGATGGGGCTGCCCCGTTTTTTGACCGTCACCTGCCCAATATTTTTCTCGCGCAGCGCCGCCCGCAGTTTTTTAAGATGAAACGGCATCCAGTCATCAATACGCCAGGTCCGCAGCCAGCCGCTTTTGACAATTTCATCTCCGGTCAGATACGCGATTTCCTCATCCAGACGGTAAGCGGTCAGCCCCAGATGAGCCAGCATTTCGGAAAACACTCCTGCCCGAATCACCGCCGGATCAGGTTCGTACAGGTAGCGACGGGGTACATCGGTTAACGGCGGTGGGTCGTATCCTAGGGGGCGAAGGGTTTCAGAGTCGGGTAAGCGGGTGGCTCTTTTGCCCTCAAATTTTAACTGCCCAAAATGCAGCAGCGCCTCTTTTAAATCGCCTTCGTAACTCACAAATTCGATTCCGGCATCCAGATGGGCAATTTCTTCTAACTGCACCCCTGGCGAGATTTTAACCAGCATCGCATCAAAAGGCGGTATCCGGTCAAGTGGGGGAAGGTAATCGCGCACGGAAAAAATCCGTTTGCCGGCTTCACGGCGGGCAGGGTCAAAAAAAGCCGCCGGAATATTTTTTACAGGACAGGCCGTGACATCGGCCTGAATAAAATCGGCCTGCGACTGGTAGACCCGTGCATTGTGACGCGCCATGACCAGCCGCACCGCATCCATATCCATGCCAATCACATGAGAAACCTGTCCCAATGCCAGGGTATCACCACCAATGCCGCAGCCTAAATCGGCAATCCCTTTAAAAAGGGCGAGTTTTTGCGCGTGGTAGTGGGCAACAGTTTCATGTGTGGCCTGCTGTAAGGCATCACGGGTGAAAAACATCTCACTGGCTCGGGAAAATTTCAGTTCGGCTTTCTGACGCAGTTGGGCAGTTTCCAGCGCAGCCGCCGCCAATTCAGGGGAATACATTTTACGAAGGCGCGTTAGGAGGGGTAACGTGTTAACGGCGCTGAGGTCAGCCTGTGCCAGTTCCTGTAAAAGTTCCGGCATGGCCGTCAGCGCCGTTAGAATTTGTGGCGAAAACAAAAGTTAGTCTTCGTCTTCTGCTTCGTCGTCGTCGTACTCTTCTTCTTCGGCTTCCAACTGCTGCATAATGTCAACCAGTTCATTCCATTCTTCGCGCATCAGATGGAGTGTCACCGAATCAAAAAAGGTGATGTCGAATCCCACTTCGCCATCTTCATCTTCCACACGATAAATGCTCAGGCTTTCGCCCTCATACAAATTCTGCATTTTAATGTTATCAGTCACGGTTTTTCTCGCTTTCTTCCAGATTATCCAGCGCGGCCAGCACTTCCAACAGAGCCTTCAGGCTGGCACCGCTGTGCATTTGTTCAGGAACATCTTCCAGGGGCAAAGTATAACGCTTTTCGATACGGTTATTGTGAAAATCTATGGCTTCGGTCAGGGTTAACACCTGCTGCCTGACGGCTGCACGCCGTTCTGAGTTCCAGTGGTGTGCCATTTTAGCCCAGTAAACCCCAAAACTGAAGTCTACTTTTGCGTCGGTCATAGGTTCGCCCTGTGGTGGGGGCGGTTCAGGCTGAAAAAGCCGCTTTACTCTATTCATCAGATTTTGCTCCCCTGAACAATTTCGCCTTCCCGGTCAGGCAGTTCCGGTTCGCCAAGCGCGGGTTTTTCGGCGGAAGGCAAAATGGCATCGTCCTGTGCCGGAACACGCAGTGATTTTGCCTGAGCAAACAGGTCGCGGTCAACCAGTTTGCCCCAGATATACATGATAAACAGACGCATAGTCGCAATAGTCGGGGCGGCTAACAGCACCCCCGGCAGCCCTGCCAGTGCCGCCCCAAACAGCACAGAAACCATCACGACAAATGGATGTAAATCCAGGTTGCGTCCCATCACACGCGGCACAATCACCAGTGCTTCACTCTGTTGCAAGATAAAATAGGCTGCTGTGACAATCAGCGCAAAAGCCAGACCGCTTAGGCCGGGGATGGTGCTGCTTTCGGTGAACAGCGCAAAAAGAATCGCGGGAATAGCCGCGATAATTGGCCCAATATTGGGGATAAATTCGAGCAGCCCCGCCAGCAGCCCCAATACTAACGGCTGCGGCAGCCCCAGAATTGCCGCCGTGATGCCTGTCGTAACCCCCATGATGATGCCCAGAATAATCTGCCCGCGTAAATAAGCATTCCAGATTAACCCAAGTTCGTAAATCAGCCGCCGCGTATCCCCCTGATATTCAATTGGCACAATCTCATCCAGCTTGTCGATAAACTTATCGCCGTCCTTCAACAGGTAAAAGGTCAGCGCCACCACCAGAAACACATTAAAAAACACGCTGAAGGCCAGGGATGCGATGCTGAAAGCAGGTTTGGAAAGCACATTCACCGTATTGGTGATACGGGTAGAAAGGTCGGGGGCAGGGACTTCTGTTTCATCGGCTGGAGGCGGCCCTTCGACAAATTCTTCCCAGAAGTTAAACGTGCTGTCGCCATATTTCACTGGACGATCCAGCAGGTCTTTGGCTTTGTCCTCTACCGAAGTCACAATTTCTGGTACGTTTTCCCCCAATGATCCCAACTGTGAGATAACCGGCGGGACAATGAGGATGATGACCAGCGTTAGCCCTAAAATGACAATGACAAACGTGAGAAAGACGGCCAGAACCCGTCGTGCCTCAGGCGGATTAATCCGCACCAGCGCATATTTTTCTGTGAAACTGACCAGGGGATACAGTAGATAAGAAAGCACGACTGAAATAATGACCACCGCCAGCGCATCCGATAGGCGAATGGTAATCAGCAGCAGCAGCCCCACCACAATCAGGGCAACAGTGCGCTTGGTCACGCTTGACCAGGGCGGGCTGGTTAGGCTTGGGGGCGGGTTCGATAACATACCAATCCTTGTTTAGACTAGGCCAGCAGTTCGGTGACAACCTCACCAAGCTGGCGGGTAATTTTATGTTCCGGGTAATACAGGACAAAGATTCCCCGGCTGGCAAGCGACATGAGTTCGTCAGAATGGTGAAGCACGCTCACCACCCGGCAGTCAAAAGCATTTTCGGTTTCGGACTTTACTTCGTCCGCTTTGAGAGTCAGCGGCGCTTTGTTCACCAGAATCATCATGTTGGGGACTTCCAATTTACGGGCGACTTCCACCGTGACGGCTGTCCCCTGAAAATCCTGCTGGTCGGGGCGCATGATGATGACCAGCGTGTCGGAAATCGCAACGGACAGCAGCGTTTCTTCGTTTAATCCGGGGTGGGTATCTATTAAAAGCACATCCAGCCGCAGGGTTTCAATCAACTGGTGGAAACCATCATTCAAAAGTCCAACATCGTACCCTTCGCGTAAAATCTGGGCGATTTCGCCTGCCTTTAAGCTGGAAGGAGTCAAAAAAACTTTGCCACTCAAAGGGGGATGGTGAGCCGAGTCAGTAATACGCTGTGTAACATCATGGGCGGTATGCTGAACTTCGCATTTACCCCACAGATAATCATTTAAGGAGTGCTGCATGTCATTTTCAGTTAACCCCAACAGCACATGAATGCCCGGAGATTGTATATCAGTATCAACGACGCCCACTCGCAGTCCTCGTGCTGCGATTAAAGCAGCCACATTTGCGCTGGTATTGGATTTGCCTGTCCCCCCGCGAAACGAATGAATCGAAATGATTTTTGGCATGTTTACTCCAGCTAAAGATATTTTAGTGTATTCTTAACGCATTGGTTGACTTATTAACCCGTTCTTAAAATTCCAGGTTAAGCAGTTTAACAGGTGTACCCATAAAGGCTTTGATATAGCGCCGGGTGAGGGCAGGGGTTTCAAATTGCGGCCAGTGTCCCGCGTTGGGAATAATCCGCAAATCAGCATCCGGCCATTCCGTGGCTACCACGCTGGCATCTCGCAGGGGGACGGTGTTATCTTCCATGCCCCAGATAACCAGCGCGGGTTTCTCAATCTGAGCCAGTTTGCCGCGTAAATCATTTTCTCTCATGGCACGGTAACATTCTGCTCGCACCCGTCCCTGCCCCGGACGACGGGCATCGGCCCTGAGATGAGCATATTCCTTTTCCGTAATTTCTGTACGGTCTGCAAAGGAGGCCGGACGCATCAAACGGTCTGTAATTTCAACAAAATACGGCTCAAACGCGGAAATAAACCAGTTCATCACCACAAACCGTTCCAAAAACGTAATCGGCGAGACAAACATATTGATAAACATAGAGAGTTTGCCGCTAATGGTCGGGCAAACCAGTACCAGACGTTCGACCAGTTCCGGGTGACGCAGCGTAAGCGTCAGGCTGGTCATGCCACCCATCGAATGTCCAACCAGCACCACAGGTTTATCGGTCACTTCTTTGATGAGTTTTGCCAGCAAATCGGCATAACCGGGGATGGTGGTGCGCCCTTTCATGCGGGGAGATTCGCCGTAGCCGGGCAAATCAACCGCCATCACCCGGTAGCGGCGGTTAAATTCCTGAAAAATCGGGGAAAGCGCATACCACGAACTTGACCACCCATGAATAAACAACGCAACCTGACGATCTTCCGCCCCTTCTTCTTTCACATGAAGCGGCTGGTCATCAATTTTATAAACAACCTTTCTTTCAATTGCCATGTGTTCCTCCCCTTAAAAATACTACATAGGCAGACTTAAAGTTGCAAACACGGGGGTGAACGCATTAAACTAACCGTGTCATGACAGATTACTGGATTTCCTTATGGAAAATATACCCGGATTACCAGACGTATATTATAAGAAATTAACCGATTGGAAAGAAGAACGTCCGGCAGCGCTGATTACGAGTCCGGCGGCATGGGAACGCCTTAACGGTCTGCTCAATTTACCGTTGGTGGTGCAGGCCGAACCGGAACAAACCGACTACGAATTTTTGCATACCCTGGCTCAAAATGTTCCCGCAATGGTGAAGGTGATTTATGCGGCAGGGACAAGTACCCAGGTCACGATTGGCAAAGTGGTCGCACATGAAAACAACCTGCCGTTGGTCATTGTGCCAACAGAACTGGATAGCGACCAGATTTTTGAACCCCATGCCGAACTGATGAATCAGGGCATATTGAATAATATTTTTACGGGCGCGGCGGAAAGTCTGGTCGTGGACTGGGATGTGATTCTGGCAGGCAACAAACACCAGCGCGTCGGCATGGTAGCGGACATGCTGGCAATTGTAACCAGTCTGTTGGATTGGCGGTATGCCATCAAACAAAATAAAGTCGCTAAGGAACATGCTTTTGTTCCGTGGGCGGCAGGGGTCGCGGCGGGAATTGCCTCTCAGACCATTAAATACGCCCCCGGGGTCGGACGCGGTGAAGTGGAGGCCATGCGCGGGGTGATGGATTTAACCGCGATTTCGGTTCAGCTTGCGAACCAGTTAGGCCATTCCCGCCATCAGGAAGGCACAGAGCATTATCTGGCCTTTACGCTGCATAATAATGGCGTGAAAGGGATTTCTCACGCCGAATCCCTTGCCCCCGGCATCGTGTTAACGTCCGCGCTGCACGGGCAAGACCCCGGGGCGCTGCGGGATGCGCTGGAACAGGCCGGAATTCAAATCAACAAAGTCCGCTTAGCCGACCTGCAACTCGCTTTGAATGATTTGCCCGCGTTTGTCGCCAATAACAATCTGCCCTATGCGGTTGCTCATGATATTGATCCCCTGTCAGAGCAAATTCGTAAAGCCATGGAAACAGCAGGGCTGGTTGGAGATACAGGCGGCTGGGTCGTGGCAGGCGGGACTGCACCCATGCAGCCCGTTCAGGATACGAATGCTGTTCAGCCTCCGGCGGAATCGCAGGGGTAATATGCGGCTCATTTGTGGGATGGATGAAGCGGGGCGAGGGCCGTTAGCGGGGCCGCTGGTGGCGGTGGCGGTAGTCGCCCCGGAAGACGCTGTGATTGAGGCGGTAGATTCTAAAAAAATCTCCGCCCGAAAACGCGAAACCTGGGTCGCCGATCACGAAGGCCAGATTCAGTATTTTGTGGAGCGTATTGACGTAGCAGAAATTAATCAGCACGGTATCGGGTGGGCGAATCGTGAAATTTTTCAACGCCTTATTCGACAGGTAGAGGCCGATTATTATATTGTGGATGGCAACCTCAAACTGACAGAATTGGGTGAAAAAGCAGCCTGTACCGAATGTCGTATTCGTGCTGATGAGAGTATCCCGCTGGTTTCTGCCGCTTCTATTCTGGCAAAGACTATCCGTGATGATCTGATGCGGAAGCTGCATGAAGAATATCCATATTATCACTGGGCATCCAACAAGGGATACGGCACAAGACAGCATATCAGCGCCCTGAAAACGTTTGGCGTTTCTCCGTATCACCGTCAACAGTTTGTCGAAACGGTGATTCATAAACCCTATGCCCAACCGCTTCTGCTGCTGAACGCTGGAACGGCTGCTTTGACGCTGCTAACGGGGCATTTTTTCCAGAACCTGCTGTAATTCGGATGGCAGTTCCGCTTCAATCGTCATCTCTCCATCTGTGATAGGATGCTTGAAGGTGATTGATTTGGCGTGCAGAAACATGCGCCCGATTTTAATGCTGGATTTGCGGAATCCATAGATGGTATCGCCTGCCACAGGGCAGCCTATAAAAGCCATATGGACCCGAATCTGATGGGTGCGGCCTGTTTCAAGGTCAATTTCCAGCAGCGCATGGTCTTGATAAAGTTCCAGAACGCGGAAATTGGTGGTGGCTTCTCTGCCGTTGCGAATCACAGCCATTTTTTTACGCTGCTGCGGGTCACGTCCAATAGGGGCATGAATCCGCCCCACCTGTGTATCCGGCTGATGGTCAACCAGCGCCCAGTAGATTTTTTTGATGGTACGTTCCTCAAACTGACGCATCAGGTTGTACTGCGCTTTTGGGGTCAGCGCTACCAGAATCACCCCCGATGTTTCTTTATCTAAACGGTGGACGATGCCCGCCCGTTCAGGATGCCCTACGTTGCGTACCTGCGGCCAGCGTGCCAGCAGCGCGTTCACCATCGTGCCTTCGGTGTTGCCAAAACCAGGATGCACCACCAGCCCTGCCGGTTTGTCAATGGCTGCGATATGCTCATCCTCATACAGCACATGCAGGGGTATAGGCTGGGGTTCAACCTCGCCTTCTTCTTCCTCCGGCGGAATCTGTGCGGCGATAGTCTCCCCTGCTTCCAGTTTATAGGCGGCCTTGCGCTCCCGGTTATTGACCGTGACCAGCCCATTTTTAATCAACTGCTGCACCTGCACCCTGGAATAAGAATCCAGTTTATCCGTCAGCACCTTGTCCAGCCGCTGACCCGCTTCCTCATCTGTGACCGCAAAGGTCAAAATTTCAAGTTCGTCCATCGCTTATCCATATTTGATTGAAGCAATTTTACCGCCTGCCGCAGACAATATATACTTGCATCTTAACAAATGTGCTAAGGAAGCAAGAGATGTCGCTGCCACCCATCGAAGTGACGGACAAAGAAACCCCTGACCACCGTGCCGCCATCCCCATTGCCAATGGCTACATGCGAGCCGCATTACAGGCCATTGAAGACGTAGCAGGGCG
>CAZKZS010000047.1:0-20721 GCA_964557285.1 uncultured Anaerolineae bacterium
ACGCGGGATATATGCCCCCGCCGGTACCGCCCGCCGACACTATCAGTCTCAACCGTGTCGTCCTCCTCTCCGGCTGCCGTACCTTCCGGTACTTCCAGATTCAGAATAATGCCCGCTTTATCCCGCTCCGGGGGGGTAATGCGGGATGCCTGCCGAGAAACGGACAGCACCAGACCTACTCCGGCCATAGCTGTTACCAGACTCGACCCGCCAAAACTAATAAACGGAAGCGGAACACCCGTCGGCGGTACAAGCGCGGTCATCACGGCGATATTCAGCATAGCATCATAAGCAATCCACAAACAAACCCCCGCCGCCAGCAGCGCCCCAAACGTGTCCGGCGCCGTCTTAGCAATCAGGAATCCCCGATAAATGAGCATAACAAAAAGCGCCAGCACCCCTAACGAGCCGACCAGCCCCAGCTCTTCGCCAATCACTGCAAAAATACTATCTGTATGGGGAAAAGGCAGCCGACCAAATTTTTGTGTGCCTTCACCCAGACCCACACCAAACAAATTCCCATTTAAAAAGGCTTCTACCGATGCCTGCACATGGTCGTTGGCTTTGGTCAGGTCACGAATCGCGTCAAGATGCTGATCGATGCGGGTGCGGGCATAACTAATCTGCGTTGCCAGAATGTATCCCAGCCCGGCAGCACCCGTTCCAATGGCGCTGAGCTGCACCCAATCTGCCCCTGCCAGGAAAAACATGGTCAGGGAAGTCGCGGCGATACTGGCGGCGGTACTCAGGTCGGGCTGCGAAATAATCAGCACACAGGTTGCTCCCACCAGAAAACTAAACGGCAGCAGGCCATAGGTAATTTGTTTGAGGCGTTTTTGACGGCTGGCAAGCCACGCCGCCATGTATAACACTACGGCCAGTTTAGCAAACTCCCCCGGTTGAATCGACCCACGGAACAGCGCACGCTGTGCCGCCAGACGTTCCTGCCCAAACCCAAGCACAATCAGCAAAGCAACAATCGTGCCAAGCATAATTAGCAGGCTGTAGCGCCGCCAGATCCGATAGTCGATTGCCATTAGCCCGCCCATGAGTACCAGCCCGATAACCAGATTCCGCAGGTGGCGGTTGAAAAAGTAAGTCGTGCTGCTGTCATCCGTTGCCAGATACGACGCGCTGATGCTGGCCGAATACACCATGAGCAGCCCCATCGCACACAGCGCCATCGCTGCCAGCAGAAAATACACGTCAAAATCCAGCATGAAAAAACGTCGGCGCACCGATGAGGAAGGAGCTTCGTCGAGTTGGAGATAATGTTCACGCATCGGAGATCCCTTTTTTAAAACTCACGCCGTTTGTTTTTTAAATTGATGACCAACTGCCGGAAGTGGTCGCCCCGTTCGGCAAAGTCCTTATACGCATCATAGGAGGTGCAGCCGGGGCTGAGCAGCACCACATCTCCCCGTTTGGCCGTCTGAGCCGCCAGTTGGACGGCATCTGGCAGGGTGGATACAACCTCTACTTTTTGCAGCCGCCCACCCAGACTCGTGCCACGGCGGGCATAATTGATGATTTCCGCAATCGAAGCCCCATATTCCCCGAAGCAGATGACGGCTTTGCAGCGTTCGACGGTTAATCCGGCCAGTTCCTGCCAGGGTAAATTTTTGTCCCGCCCGCCCAACAGCAAAATCACGGGTTCTTGAAAACTTCGCAGCGCAGCGATCACCCGTTCCGGCGCAGTGGCAATGCTGTCATTGACCCACTGAACGCCGCCCAGCGTATCCACCAGTTCCAGCCGATGCTCAACCCCGCGAAATTCGAGAATCGCTTTTCGCATGGCGTCTACGCCGATGCCTGCTGCCCCTGCCGTTGCACAGGCCGCCAGCACATTCATTACATTGTGGTCGCCGCGCAGGGGGATTTCATGCCGTTCACATACCACACGCGCCATCCCGCTGGGGCTGCTCTCCCCAACGACAGCCAGCCGTCGCCCCAGCAAAAATGCCCCGTTTGTGACCATACGAGAGGCGGAAAAATGCCCCACGTTCGCCGGAGCAAGTTCAGTAAACGCATTTAAAATCGGGTCATCGGCATTAAAAATCACCACATCATCCCCCGCCTGATGGGTAAAAATGTGTGCTTTTGCCGCCGCGTAATTTTGCATGGTTTTATGGCGGTCAAGGTGATTGGGGGTGATATTGAGAATCAGCGCAACATCCGGGCTGACATCGGCAATTTCCAGTTGAAAACTGCTGAGTTCCATGACCACCGTATCGTTTTCGCCGATTTCATCCAGATGTTCAATCAATACATTCCCGATGTTGCCACCTATCCACGTTTTGCGTCCGTCCGCTTCTGCCATCTTCCCAATCAGGGTAGTTGTGGTGGTTTTACCTGCGCTGCCCGTAATCCCAATCACCATTGCCGGACAGCGTTCCAGAAACAGCACCGCGTCATTTGTGACCCGTATGCCGCGTTGCAGCGCCGCCTGCACGATGGGAATTTCCAGAGGCACACCACCAGACACACACAGCATGTCGGTTTCGTTGAGCAGTTCAATCGGATGCCCGCCCAGGGCATAACGCACATCGTACTCCAACAAATCCAGCAAATCATCCGCCAGTGCCCCCGCATCCCGGCTGTCCGAAAGAGTCACCTGTGCGCCCTGAGATGGCAGCCAGTGAGCTAGCGCTTTTCCCTGCCTGCCCATCCCAATGACCAGAACACGTTTTCCTTTTAAATCCATAGAAGCCTTATTCATAAAACTCAATGCTTAATAGGGTGCTGGACTGTGGCAGCGTAAACACCCGATAACGAAGTCCGGTTTTGACCAGCGCCAACGCAGCATCTTCAAGGACAAACTGGTGATTTTCCAGGATAAGATACTGTCCCCAGACACGCACCGGCCCGACCACTGGAATGACTTTGCCGCGCAGCAAATCGACGGCCATCAGCCAGACACGGTAATTTGCCCCCAGATAAATCGACCATAGCAGCAGTCCAATCATGTACCCGCTAAACATACGGCCATCCCACAGCGCCTCAGAAAACGGCTGGTCGGTAGCAAACGCAATTAATGCCCACGCCAGCAGAATCGGAATCCCTAACAGCAGGAATCCGCCGCAGAACAGCATCAAAAAGCGTCCCCACAGGCGGCGGCGCTGGCGGGAGGTGATTTTGCCCTGCCGATTGGCCTGCAAATCTTCCCCTGTAAAATGAAACGCACTCGCTAGCGGAAGGGTCATAACAGTACCAGCGCAATCCCGATCATTGCGGATAAAATTGCCATCAGCCAGAAACGCTGCACGACCTGGGTTTCGCTCCAACTGCCTTCTTCAAAGTGATGGTGTAAGGGTGCTTTGCGGAAAATGCGCTGTCCATCCGTCAGGCGGAAGTAACCGACCTGCAACACCACACTCAGGGTTTCGGCCACCGGAATAATGGCAATAAATGGCAGCAAAATCCATTGTCCGGTCATGAGAGAAACCGTTCCAAGCGCTGCACCAAGCGACAGCGACCCCACATCCCCCATAAACATCTGGGCGGGTTTGGCGTTGTACCACAAAAATCCGAAACACGCCCCAACCATAATAAAGCAGAATTGGACCAGAAACGACTGTCCCTGAATAGCAGCGATAATGCCGTAGGAAGCGAACGCGGTAGCCGTAATAATGCCCGCCAGCCCGTCCATGCCATCGGTCAGATTCACCGCGTTGGACATACTAACAATGACCAGAACAGCAATCGGTATCCACAGCCACGAAGGAATCTCGATGGTCGTGGGGATTAAAGGCAGCACCACAGCATCCGAAAACTGGATTTCTCCGGCGCTCATCACGCCTACCACTACCGCCGCCAGGACAAGCTGCGCCAGAAATTTGGTGCGGGCTGAAATGCCTTCCCCAATGGGCGCATGTCCGAGAATCCCTTCCGCATCATCATAAAAACCAAGCACACTGAAGGCCATTAGCACAAACAAAGGGATTAAAATACTTTGTCCGGTCAGCCCTTCACGGATGAGGCCGGCTAAATTTAGCCCCAGGGTCAGCATCACCGCCGGAATCACAATAATCAGGCCGCCGCTTGTCGGTGTCCCTGCTTTGGCCTGATGTTCCTGGATGAGGTCACGGCGAATCTTTTTGCCCCATTTTTTCAGGTGCAAAATTTCAATAAACGGGCCGCCCCACATGACCACCAGAATAAAGGTGAAGCCTCCCAGGGAGAGCGCAAAAGGTAAATCGCGTAATTCTCCGGGCATGGTTATCTCACGTAATCGCGGGAAAAAGGATCGCCGCCTGTTTGATTTAATTGCAATCGGATGTTATCGGGTGGGATTTCCATGAGAACCACCAGACGACGCATTAACCGATTAAAGGTAGGGGCCGCGGTCAGGCTTCCCCAGTATTGGTCGGGGCGGTCAAGCACCACAATTGCGGAAATGATGGGGTCATCCGCAGGCAAAAAGCCCACAAAAGACGCCCACGAATCCGTCACCGAATAGCCCGCCGGAGTGGGCTGCTGCGCCGTTCCAGTTTTACCCGCCACGCTGTAGCCTTCAATTGCGCCCTGTTCGTCATATTCCCCGGCCTGCACGGTCGCAATCATAATTTCTGTAATTGCATTAGCAACCTCAGCCGAAATAGGCCGCCCGATGGGGTTAGGCTGGGTTTCAAAACGGTAAGAACCATCGTAGCGCACTTTTACAATATGCGGCTGCATCATCAGCCCATCATTAGCAATCGTATTGACGGCGTTTAACATTTGCAGCGGTGTTACCGAAATCCCCTGTCCATAACTCACGTTCAGAAAATCGGCTTCACTCCAACGCGGGCCGCTGGGCAGGTTAACAATGCCGCCTTCCTCCCCTTCCATATCGACTCCCGTCGGCTTGCCAAATCCAAAATCTTGCAGCAGGGGATACACTTTGGCCGGACCGATAATCGAATACCAGGTTGCGGTACAGGTGTTCAGCGATTTGATGATACAGTTTCTAAAATCAACATTCCCTTTGGCTACACGGTCGGAATCGCAAATGGTCACTCCGGCCATTTCCATACAACCCGTGTTGTTGTACGTCCAGTTTAAATCCAGACCGGATTCATTCACCTGAAGCGCAACCGACGCCGTGACAACTTTCATCACACTGCCGGGTTCAAACGTAAAACCGATGGCCGGATTGTAAATAAACCCATCTTCTCTGGAAAGCGTCGGCACATCATCCACTTCAAACGGCGGCCAGGATTGCATCCCCAAAATCTCTCCTGTGCGGGGATTCATCACGATAATCGTGCCGCCTTTAGCATTGTAGGTTTGAATCGCTTCTTGTAATACCTCCGTGACCACAAACTGAATATCGCGGTCAATGGTCAGCATCAGGCTTTGCCCGTCACTGGCATCCGGTCGTTCAGAGAGTTCGTAAATCGTGCCGCTGGTTTCAATTTCGCGGGCAGTTCCGGCCAGCAAACGGTCATATTCCCCTTCAACACCAAAAAATCCTTCTTCGCTGTAATTCACAAACCCCACCACCTGCGCGGTGAGATAATCCTGCGGATAGGAACGCAGCGGAATCGGCTCAATCGTGACTCCGGTAATATCCAGATCTTCCACCTGACGGGCGGTTGCGTCATCAATGGGGCCGGCAAGAAATACAAATTCGGGGAACTGCCCGTTTAAATCTGGCTGAAGCTGGCGGTAAATTTCCGCTTCGTTCAAATTTAAGGCAGCCGCAAGCTGTGTAGCCGCTTCGCGGCGGTCAATCACCAGCGACGGGCTGACCCCGACCCGATATTCAAATGAGTTCACCGCCAGCACGACCATATCCCGATCATAAATTTGCCCGCGATTGGGATTAATGCGTTCGGTGTAAACGCCGCGCGTACTGGCGCTTTCTTCAAACTGCTCCAGGGACGGGTTCAAGCGAAACTGGAAGGAAAGCAGCTGCCCCAACAGCAGCGCGGAAAGCACCGCCAGCCAGATGAGGACAATCGGTGAGCGCCTGCCAATAATCTCCATTAATCTCTACTCCTGACCCCATTTTTCAAATAAGTTCTGCAAAGCATCCATTTGCCGTTGCAGCCAGCCTGCGAAGTTATCTTCGTAGACCAGAGGCGTCGGTGACATCTGAATGGGGGTGATGGTCGGCCCTACATGGTCAAACACATACCCTTCCACCACAAGATACTGAATATCTTCCGGCGCGGCGGTCACAAACCCCAGGGTTTCCGCCCGCTGAATCAGGTTTGGGATGCTGTAGAGTTCAGCATTTTCGGCTCTCAGCGCTTCGTTTTCGCGCTGGATACGGTCGCGCTGTTCTCTTAACTGCTGAATTTCGCGCACCGTGCTAACACTGGTGGTTGACTGTACCAGATACAGCGCCCCGATAATCATAGCGACTACCACAAACAACGCCATCACCGCAATAAACTGCTGGCGTTCTCGCTGGCTGCCCTTATACAAAGGCTGGCGCAGTTGGCGTCGGCGGTTCGAGTCGTCTAGCATGATAGTATATCCCTGAGAATTGACCTGTGCATGTCAAAATTATAGTATCGGGGGTACAGGAAAGGAAAAGGGCAAAAATGCCGCCGGAAATTAAAGACCTGACCACGCTGTTTCTGGAACTTGGACAGTTCGACCCACAACATACCCTGTATTTAAACGAAGAAGCGCCCTATCACAAAAGCAGTCTGTGTATGGTGGTGGATGAACAGGCCGACGATTTTGCCAGACAAAACGGCTTTTATCCCGTTTTCAGCATCGAAACAGTACAAAAAATTGTGGTAGAAGCCCGCAACAGCCTGCCGGACATCACCCTGGATGACCTTATCGAAGCCTTTAATTACTACTATGAAGAACACGATTTTATTTAAGCGGGAATTCGGGGCAGTGTGACCTGAAAGGTTGACCCGATATTTTCCTGGCTTTCGTAAGTGACGGTCCCCCCGTGCAGTTCGGTATAGGTTTTGACAATCAACAAACCCAGACCCGTGCCAGGGATACTTCCTACGTTGTGGCCGCGCTGAAAGGCTTCAAAAAGCTGTTCTCCGGTGGGGATGCCAATGCCATGATCATGAACCTGAAAGACAATCTGGTTAGGCGGTTCAAAAACAGCCAGATGAATAGTCTGAGCATCGGGGGAGTATTTGATGGCATTTGACAGCAAATTAGACAAAATGTGATCCAGCAAAGTTGGGTCAAGCAGAAGCGGTGCATTTTGCCCTGTATAATTGATTTCAATCGGACATCGCTGTTCAAATCTTTCTACGATCTGCTGGCAAAATTCATGGACATGCAAAGGTTGGGGATTAAACACCACCTGTCCGGCTTCTACCTGCCCAATCATGAGAATCTGCTCAATCATGCCGTCGATTCGCTGAAGGCTTTCCCTTAAACGGTCAAACTGTTTCGTTTTGGGGACGTTCATTTGGTTGCAGTACATTTCCAGCGCGTCAGCCGTCAGCCGGATAGCGTTTAGTGGATTGCGAAAATCATGGGTTATCATGGAAATAAAAGCATTTTTTACCTTGCGAAGTTCCTGTTCTTTTTCCAGTTCTATTCGCAGTTTTTCGACCTGCCACGCTTCTTCTTCCAGCCGTTTTCGTTCGCTGATGTCTGTGAGAAGTGCCATCAGCAGAACTCCCCGGCTGCTGTGCAGGTAGCTTAGCCCAATTTCTACGGGAATGACTGTATTATCCTTGCGCCTTGCCAGCAAATCCATGCCCTGCCCCATCTGGCGCGTGCGGGGGTGTTTCATAAATCCTTCGACCAGGCGGCCATGTTTTTCCCGAAGGTGAGCAGGCAGCAAAATATCTAACGGCTGGTTGAGGAGTTCATCCCCGTTATACCCCAAAATACTCTCTACCCGGTCATTCACCAGCACAATTTTAAATTCTTCATCAATCAGGAGAATGGCCTGCGGCGCGGCATCCAGTAATGTTAGGAGGCTTTTTTCATCCTCAAAAGCCGCGTAGAGAAATTCAAAGTTGCCCTTCATTTTTATTTCCTCAACAGCCTCCTAAACCTGCTAAAATGGTAGAATCCAAGTGAGTTGTGTTATGACTGCGGCGTATTATTAAGTATATTGAATTTCAACAATCTGTACACCGCATTAACAGAAGCCAGACTATGTATACAGCACCCGAACCCATCCAGCATATTTTAAATCATCTGCCCACCAGCACGGGCGTGTATCAAATGCTCAATAAAAAAGGGCGTGTGATTTACGTCGGCAAGGCTAAAAATCTCCGTAACCGGGTCCGTTCCTATTTCCAGCCCAGCAACCGCGACCCCAAAGTGGTACAAATGCGGGAGCAAATCGCGGACATTAAAATCATCATTCTGGAAAATGAACTGATGGCGCTGAATACAGAGGCGCAGCTTATTCAGGCGCACCGCCCCCGGTTTAACGTCATCTGGAAGGACGACAAACGGTATCCGTATATTATTGTTCACCTGAAAGATGATTTCCCCAAAGTTGAACTCACCCGCCGCTTGAATCGACGGGATGGCAACCGCTATTTTGGGCCGTATGCGTCGGTCTGGGCGCTGCGAAACAGCCTGGAAGCGCTGCGCCGTGCCTTCCCCTACCTGACCTGTGACCGGGAAATTACCGGAAAAGATGAACGTGCCTGCTTGTATTACGACATTCACCTGTGCGGCGGGCCGTGCATCGGCAAACAGACCAGAGAGGACTACCGCGCCAGCATCGATAGTTTGATGGCTGTATTGGAAGGCGGCGGCGGTGAAATCATCGAACAACTGAAGGTCAGCATGGACGAAGCGGCGGAAAATCTCGATTTTGAACGGGCTGCCATCTTACGTGACAGGATTAAAGCGCTGGAAAGCATCATGACCCGTCAGTATCTGGTGACTTCGCCGGATACCAACTGCGACGTGCTGGGATTGGCAAAGGATACCTACCACGCGCTGATTCAACTGTTTGTTATCCGTAAAGGCCGGATGATTGCCAGCGAATCGTTTCCACTTGAAAACGTAGAATTTGAGCAGACTTCAGAAATCATCAGCAGCTTTTTGACCCAATATTACAGCGAAGCGGGCATCGTGCCGCCGGAAATCATTCTGCCGGAAATGCCGGAAGATTCCAGAGTGCTTCAGGTCTGGCTGCAAGAAAAACGGGATGGCCGGAGCGTTAAACTGGCTGTGCCACAGCGCGGCGATAAACGCAAACTGATTGGCCGCGCCACCGAAACGGCGAAAGAACAGTTGAATTTGCTGGAGGCGCAGTGGGCGAATGATACGGTACGGCAGGAAAACGCGCTCAAGGACCTTCAGGACATCTTAAAACTGCCCAGCCCGCCCAACCGAATTGAATGTTATGACATTAGCACCCTTCAGGGATCGTCAACGATTGCGAGTCGGGTGGTATTTGTGCAGGGTGCGCCGCGCAAAAGTGAATATCGCAAATTTAACATCAAAACGATTTCCCATGAGGGACCGGATGATTTTGCCGCCATGCGGGAAGCGCTCACCCGCCGTTTTAAACGGTATGTGGACAGCCTATCCCAGGATGTTACGCTTACCCCCGGCAAAAAAGATAACGATGAAACGTGGCGGATTCTGCCCGATCTGCTGCTGATTGATGGCGGGAAAGGCCAGCTAAACGTGGCAGTGGAAGTGCTGGATGAATTTCATCTGCGGGATGAAGTGCCAGTTGCCAGCCTTGCCAAACGAATTGAAGAAATTTTTATCCCCAGCCAGCCAGATTCGATTATCCTGCCGCGCAGCAGCAGCGCCCTTCAACTGCTGCAACGCACCAGGGATGAAGCCCATCGTTTTGCTGTCACCGCGAATCGGGCGCAGCGTCAGAAAAAAGGGATGGTCAGCCAGTTGGAAAATATTCCTGGGATTGGCCCTGCCCGCCGTAAGGCGCTGCTCAAAGCCTTCAACAACGATATTCATGCGATTCGACAGGCCAGCGTGGAACAGCTTACCGAAATTGCAGGCATTAATCTGGAGCTTGCACAGGCAATTAAAGCGCATTTATGACCCTGTGTTATGGGCTGCTTGGGATTCTGTTTATTGCCACCAGCACCTATGATTTAAGTGTGGTGGCACAGTTTTACCTGGGCAGCCGCCGCGATTTGTATTTTGCCAATCGTTCCGGTCGCAGGTGGGATGAACGGGCGCGGCATGGGACAGGATTTTTGCTGGTCGGTATCAGTATTTTGCTGACCAGCGTTTTCGGGTCACGCTACTACGGCCTCATCCATATTGTGACCCTGCTGCTGCTGATATGCTGGTTCAGCGCTTCTTTTTCAATTCTTGGCTGGATACGTCCTCTCTGGGTCAGAGAATTTGAATCCGGTCGCTCCTTTGCTGAAATCCAGCGTATTCACCAGCAGGGCGCAAAATATCTGGAACGTTTCCCTAAAACTTTCCCTGTCATTATCAATAATCATTCCGGTTGGGATGTGTGGGTGATGACCGTTATTTAGCCCATCAACTGCCGAATTTCATCTTCGTGGTGAGCATCCACAACCACAGTTAGCACATCTCCAATTTTAAGAGGGGTATTGCCCTGAGGCACAATCACTTTATGGTCGCGCCGCACCGACACAACCACACACTGTGGCGGCCATTTGACCTCTTTAATCCGTCGGCCTGCCAGAGGTGAATCAGGTTTAATGCGAAGTTCAAGAATACTTTCATCTACCAGATTGTGCAGGCGCACCTGATTCTGCACGTACTGGCTTTCCCACTTGCGCTCCACTGCCAGATTATAACCATCCATAATGCTACTACGCTGCAAAATTCCTAGCAGATAACGTGGATTATTTTCTGCCACCACTGGCAGCGCCCGAAAGTCATATTTCGCCATCAGACGGATCGCCACCCAGACCGGTTCCTGAGGTGTTACTGTGACTACTTCCGGTGTATAAATATCCGTCACTTTCCAGTTTACAATTTCATCCTGATGAGCTTCATAGGCATTTTGCAGGTCAGTCAGCGTGACAATTCCCAGCAGATAATTTTCTTCCAGAGCGACACACAGAGCGCGGGTGTTCAGGGCGCGAAATTTTTGCCGCAGTTCGGGCAGCGTTGCATCCGGCGTTATGGTGGGAGCAGGAGAAGCCATAACTTCGGCAATTTTCACGGCCTGCATCAGGTCAATGTCGCGTCCCTGCTGGGGTTCAATGCCATGTTTTCGCAGGCTGTGCGTATAAATGCCATCTTTTTCAAATCGTTCGGCCAGGGCTACACATACTACCGTCGTCAGTAAAATAGGCAAAATAAGACGGTAATCATTGGTTAGTTCAAAAATAAGCAGAATCGCGGTCATCGGCGCACGAACGATCCCCGCCATCACCGCCGCCATACCTGCAATTGCGTACCCTGCCGGATCACCAACCGCTTCGATGGCAACAAATTCATTCAACACACGGCCATATGCCCCACCAAGCATTGCGCCTACAAACAGCGACGGTGCAAAAATTCCCCCGACGAATCCTCCGGCCAGGCTGATGCTGGTCATCAGCATTTTGGCAATGACCAGCGCCATCAGGAGTCGCACCGTAAAATTACCGCCGCCCGTGTTCAACACCTCATTCATGGTTTCACGTCCCGGCCCCATAATCTGCGGATAATACATTGCTACTGCTGCCACCAGCACGCCAGCAAGCGCTGTTTTGACCGGACGTGGGACATGGAATTGATTCCATAGATGATGCTGCCAGAAAACCAGACGCATAAACCCTATTGAAATAGGCGCAGCAAGTATCCCCAGAAAAACGTAAAATGGCACTTCCAGGGGGCCACCCAGTTCGTAACTGCGAATCCCAAATTCAGGATGACCTGCCTCCACCGTGTGGGTGAATACCGACGAAATAACTGCTGACAGCACCACCAGCCCAAAGGAAGTGGTAGTAAATTCGGCAAGAATAACTTCCAGCGCGAAAAAAATTCCGGCTAAGGGCGCATTAAACGCGGCGGCGATGGCGCTGGCCGCGCCAGCCGATACCAGCAGGCGGGTACGTTCTTCTGTGAGTCCTAAACGCTGCCCCCAAAATGACCCCAGATTGCTGCCAATTTGTACACTGGGATCTTCCGGCCCAACAGATGCCCCTGCCCCCAGGGAAAGCGCTGCACATAGGGCTTTGATAGGCATCCGACGGTAAGGCAGCCGTCCGCCGGAAGTAATTTCAGCTTCGATAATCCCTGCTACGCCATGATGCCGTTCCATTCCTACGAAAAAATGCATCAGCAGTCCTACGATTCCTCCGGCAAGGGGCAGAGCAATCAGGAGTCCCCCTTTTCCCAGCCTGTGTACTGAGTCTTCGCGGAAAATTTCACGGAAAAGCTCAATGCCTTCCCGAAACAACCAGACTCCCACACCCGTACTTAACCCGACCAGAATTGCCAGCATAATCAGGAGGGTATTTTCTGAAAGCTGAAATGTCCGTAGAGATCTAGGAAACTGCATGAGCCACTTTTAAGCCATTTGTCATGTCGTTATCTTATGGCCTACAACTTAATAAGGCAACGGTTATCAAAGAAGGACATATTTTTTGCGTGATTCTTATACAGCAGCGTTATTTTTGTAACAAATCTGAGAGGGAAACGAATCTATGGCACAACCGTTTCAAGCAGAAATCAAGCAGCTTTTACATATTCTCGTCCACTCCCTGTATAAAGACCGGGAAATTTTCCTGCGGGAACTTATTTCCAATGCTTCCGATGCACTCAGCAAAATTCAGTTTGAAATGCTGACCAACCGGAACGTGCTTGACCCAGATGTTGAACTGTGCATCAACATTTATCCCGACCCGGAAAACAAAACACTCAAAATTGTGGATACCGGAATCGGGATGACGGCTGAGGAAATGAGTAATAACTTGGGGGTGATTGCCCGCAGTGGAGCGCGGGACTTTTTGCAGCGTCTGAAGGAAAACAACTCTACAACGGCGGCGGAACTGATTGGGCAGTTTGGTGTTGGTTTTTACAGTGTGTTTATGGTGGCAGATAAGGTGGAAGTTACCTCACGTTCCTACCTGCCCGATGCTCAGGCACACACCTGGATTTCAACAGGGGAAGATACCTATGAAATTGTGCCTGCGGAAAAATCCACACGCGGCACGGAAGTTCTGATTCACCTGCGGGAAGATGCAGCCGAATTCGCCCAGGAATGGAAAATCCGCGACATCATCAAACACCATTCGGATTACGTTAGCTTCCCCATTTATCTCTACACCCCCGATAAAAAAGAGGAGGAAGGGGAAGAAAAAACGCCTATTAATCAGCAAACGGCCATCTGGCGGCGGCCTGCCAGCGAAGTAGATGCGGACGCTTACAACAATTTTTACCGGATGCTGACCGCCGATTTTGAAGAACCCCTTTTTCACATCCATACTCAGGGGGAAGCCCCCATTCAGTTTTATGCGCTTCTGTATATTCCCCGTCGGGCGGAACGCAGTTTGCTGAACGTCCGGCGCGAACCCGGTTTAAAACTTTACACCCGCAAGATTCTGATTCAGGAATACAACACCGATTTGCTGCCTGACTACCTGCAATTTATTCAGGGCGTGGTGGACAGCGAAGATTTACCTCTGAATGTCAGCCGCGAAACTGTGCAGGCGAACCCACAAATTGCCAGGTTAAAACAAACCCTTACCCGCCGCATTTTAGGCGATTTGAAAAAGCTGGCGAGCGACGAGCCGGAAAAATATGCCCAGATTTGGAGCGAATTCAGCCAGTTCTTTAAACATGGCGTCGTTTCTGAATACAGTGACCGCGAACGCCTGCTGCCCCTGATTCGTTTTCATACCAGCAGCCATCCGGACTCGTGGGTTTCACTGGATGAATACATTGGACGCGCCAAACAGGTGGAAGGGCAAAAGGCAATTTATTACATCATTGCGGATAACCTCAGCAGCGCCGTCCGCAGCCCGCACCTTGACCCGTTTAAAGCACGCGGCCTTGAAGTTCTGTTCCTGACGGAAACCGTCGACGGCTTTTTTGTCAATGCGCTGCGGGAATATGAGGGGTTTAAACTCGTCAGCGTGGATGCGGCCAATCTGGATTTGGAAGGAGTAGGGGCTGCACCTGAAGAAGAAAAAGCTACCGAACCCGTAGAACAGGACGCCCTTGATAAGGTGCTGGTGAAAGTGCGGAATGTGCTGGGTGACAGCATCGAGTCGGTGCGGGTGAGCAAGGTGCTGTCCACCGGAAGTCCGGTGCGCCTGGTCGCGCCGGAAGGCAGCCTTGACCGCCACACCCAGCGCGTTTACCAGCTTCTTGACCGTGAGTTTGAAGTCCCGCCCCGGATTCTGGAAATTAACCCGCGCCACTCGATCATTCGGAATCTGGCTGCTCATCTGGAACAGGCAACCCAGGATGAGGAATTGGTCGAAAGCACGATCAAACTGCTATATGAAAATGCGCTGCTGGCCGATGGCATCCACCCCAACCCTTCGGAAATGGTGTCTCATATCCAGAAGCTGCTGGAAGTGGCAACCCGTCTGTAAAAAATGTGCGGAGGGGCAAATTTAGCCCCTCCTTTTTTTACCGCTTATAATGGTAGCAAAGAGGTCTTACAGGAATGAATCCTCATGCCCATAGCCAGACGCTTAGAACATCGAATCACCAGTGGTTATATTCAAATTGTTGCAAATGGTCATTATATCCCCGCGTTCTGGGCGCATCCTCAGATTGGCGGGCCTTTTCCCGGTCTGGTACTGCTGCATGATGACCGGGGACTCAGCGCCCATACCCGTGCTTTAGTGCAGCGATTTTCCAGTGTTGGATATTATGTGATTGCGCCCGATTTATTTAACCGTCAGCTTCCCGCCACCGATGAAGTTGCCAATGCGGTGGAAGATGCGCTGTTCAGTGAAGCTCATGTCAAAGTGGATGCTGCCCTGCACGCGCTGGAAACCCATCATAAATGTAATTCCAAAATGGCGGTGATTGGCTGGGATTTTGGCGGCAGGCTGGTTTATGAAGTCGCGCTGACTCATTCGGATGTGATGGCAGCCGTTTCTTTTTACGGCGACCCGACTCCCTATCTGGGTAAATTTAATGATGAAAATTTGAGTCCCCTGCTGGCGATTTTTGGGGCGGAAGATGAAATCATGCGCCAGCACGAAAATCAACTGCGGGAAGAACTGATCCGCACAGGGGCGCCCCATGAAGTCATCGTTTATCCGAACGCCAAACACGGATTTTATAACGATACCCTGCCCACCTATGATCCTGAGGCTTCTGAGGATGCCTGGAATCAAACACTGGCCTTTTTAGAAACCCATCAGGGCAAGCCGCCCGTACCGCAGAGCGCCCTCAGCACCGGATTCGACCCGGGGCGAGTGTATTGATTTCTGAAAAAATTCCTAAAAATTCATGAAGATTACGGCCAATGGAGCATACGGACAGTATTATAGAATAGAGAAACAAAAAACATACGGAATTATCACCATGTACAAATGTCCAGAATGCGACTTCGAGAATCGTGAGGGCGTTTTTTTCTGTGAACGGTGTGGTTTTGCGATTGGCACGGCGCCAGTGCTGACCACCGCCCTACCGGAAGATTCCCGGAAACCCGCTTATGCTTCCGCTAAAGGGTCGCGCCTGGGCCCCACTGGTGAAGTAAGACTCCACTTCCAGGAAAATTCAACGCCACTGACTTTAAAAATTGTGGATGAAATCACGCTTGGGCGGGCAGGCAACGGCACCAGCCGCCTGCGTGATTTTGTTGATCTGGATCGCTACCGTGCTAGCGAACGGGGCGTGTCGCGTCGTCATGCCATCATTTATCGTCGTGGCAGCGAGTTATACATCCGGGATTTAAACAGTACCAATCATACCTTTGTGAACGGGATGCAAGTGCCGGATGACCGTGATTTTCTGCTGCAAGATGAGGATGAAATCGCGCTGGGAAAACTAACGTTGAGAATTTTTTATGCATAAAAAGGGGGCTATGCCCCCTCTGTTAATTGGATACTTTTTCCAGCGTGAGTTCGTATTCTCCGCGTCCGCCAAAACGGGTGGCTTTGATGGTGTAGAAGCCGTAGGCTTTTAGTTCAACTTCAAGAATCGAATCGGTTTCGCGGAATCCGTCCGGTGTATCCCCTTCAAGGTCGTCGTTAGAAGCCATGTCAAACACGTTGGGGTCTTGCAAAATCACCAGCGTATCCAGGGTATTGCCCGGCGAAATATCCCGCATGGTGATACGGATTTTATCGCCTGCCTCCCCAATAAACGTCCAGTAGTGAAGCGGATATTGATTGTTCAAATTGCCCTGTACCACCGCGCCATAGGTGATTTCGCCGCCGCCCGCCGCCGGATCAATTCCCAGCGTGGCCTCCACTGTTCCCTGGCCCGAATCAGAACGGTTGGGAAGGGGCAAATTGCCGTCACCCGTAAAACGGAATGTTTGAATCTGGCTGTAGCCTGTAGCGGAATTAGTTTCAGCAAAATAAACCGTGATGTTTGGCCCGACAACCATGCCCGCAGGCAGCAGGGTTTCGCCGGCACGGAAGGCATCTGTCCGGCTGGCATCATAGGGAAGACCAAAACGGTCAAGCAGCGCACCGGACGGCGCAAATTCCAGGAATCCGGCGGTGTCGGTTGCCACGATGATGTTATCACCTGGCGCAATGGCAATATCAACAGGTCGCGCCAGTGAAAAAACTTCCAGCCCCAGATTCGTGACCAGGGGTTTCCCCTCTGCATCCAGCAGATTCAGGCCGCCCGTTTCCCCGACCAGATACAGGGCGCTTGTGCTGACATTGTTATCCAGACGCACATTTTTTAAATCCGGGTTGATTTCTGCCAGGTCAATCATCTGAAGCAAATTGCCCCACTTATCAAAATGATACAGGCGGTTGGTCGGTGGGCTGCTGTGACCTTCGGAAACCGTCCAGATTTCATCTTTGCGAGTTACAGCGATAGTACGTGGCATCCCCGGCGCAAACTGGCCGGGGTCATCTCCGGTGCTGCCGAAGCCATATTCAAAACCACCTGCCCGATTGACCACCATAATCTGATAGTTATCACCAGCAGTTGCATTAGCAAGGAAAATTTTGGCGCTGGGATTGATGGCAATATCCACAAAGTTGTCATCATCAAACCAGGGGCCGAGATAGTTCACGAAGCCGCCGTTGGTCTGGTCAATGACCAGCACCCCACGCTGCCCCGCCGCCGCGTACATTAAATCAAAGGGGTCATAGGCCAGCCCGCCCAGCCGCACCTCTTTTGCATCGGCTGGCTGCGACGCCTGATAATGCCACAGCACTCCGCCATCCTCATCTGGCAGGGTTGCAAAGGGGTCGGCCAGACGTGCGGGCAGCGTAAATTCAAAGGTATTTTTTAACTGGTCAAACTGCTCAGCAGCGCCATTTTGCCAGCTTTCAATGGAAGCCAGCCCGCGCACCAGCGCCAGCCGCCCGCCCGCCAGATTTAAGATAGCGACCCGGCTGTGCAAATTGCTGTCCGGCAGGGTGTAATCAATTTCCCATCCTTCAACGTTACCATACGTGGTTGGGGTGGGTTCAGGGGCAGCCGTTGGGTCGGGAAGCAAACGAAGAAGCTGCCCCGGTAGTTCGGTAGCATTGCCCAGATTCAAATCGGTGAATGAAGCCGTAACCACCCGCAGCACCAGTGTTTCCGGTACACCACCCTGCTCTACCGTATCCAGTGAAGCAGGTTCTCCGGCCAGCAGGGTATCCAGAGTCGTGCGGACTTCCCATCCGGCAGGCAGTTCAAAGGCAATTCCAAAATCCTCATTTTGATACTTCGCTCCCTGCGCCACCACCGCAGGCAGATAGGATACAAGAAGCAAAAATAAAAGCACACGCCGCATAAAGAGTCTCCCAATTTATGAATGATTGGCAGTTATTAGTATTTGGAGAAATTGTAATGCAAGGCAAGGGCGGGGTTAATGCAAAATTTCAGCAGGTGGTTTTTCGGTGGGTAAAGCCTGTCAAACTGACAACAGGCTGATTTTTAAGTCATGATACACTTGAATGCCCGAATAATTTCCTCTGTCACCGCTTCAAAATCCTGAACAGCACCGCAAATGTGCTGCAAACTGGTTACAGGACGGTCCTCAATCCCGCAGGGGATAATGCCTTGAAAATAAGCCATATCCGTATTGATGTTTAACGCGAATCCATGCTGGGTGATGGCTCTGGCGGTCACTTTGACCCCAATGGCCGCGATTTTTGCCAGTTCCCCATCTACATTTACCCAGACCCCCGTGTATCCGGTTAAACGTTCACCTTTGACCCCAAACGTTGCCAGTGCGGTCATCAGCACTTCTTCCAGCATCCGAATATACTGGATGACATCGGCACGCAGCGAATTGCGGCCTAGCTGCAAAATCGGATAGCCCACCAGTTGCCCCGGCCCGTGATAGGTAATATCCCCGCCTCTATCAACTTTAAGAATCGAAATGCCTTTTTCCTGACATGCTTCTTCGCTCCACAGCAAATTTTCCCGTTTGCTGGACGACCCCAGGGTGTAAGTATGGGGATGCTGCAACAGCAGGAGGGTATCAGGAATTTCATTTTTGCTGCGGGCGGCGGCCAGTGATTTTTGCAGCGCCCACGCTTCTTCATAGGGCATAATCCCAAAACGTTGAATTTCCAGCATAAAAAATGATGACCCTCACCTTGCCGAGTCCAGATGACCCGACTATCCTAAAGGTATGAATAATGTTAGCAGCAGACAAATCGGCGACTATACCCTGCTTGAACGTATTGGACGGGGCGGTATGTCCGAAGTTTACCGCGCTAAATCGGTTTCTGGTCAGGAGGTAGCGCTTAAACTTTTAAAATCCGACCCCGGCCACCCGGAAGAAGCGGTTTTTCTGGCACGCTTCCGGCAGGAAGCCCGCATTATCGCTGAACTTGACCATCCCCATATCCTTTCCATGCTCGATTATGGGGACAGCGAAAACGGTGTATATATTGTCATGCCTTTGATTGAAGGCGGCACGCTGGCTGATTTGATTCGGCAGGGGCCGCTGTCGCCGGAAGTGGCGTGTCATTTTGTCATGCAGTTGTCCGCCGCCCTTGACCATGCCCACAAAATTGATGTGATTCACCGTGACCTCAAGCCGACTAATATCCTGATTGACCACGAAGGCAATGCGTATTTAACCGACTTTGGCATCGCCAAGCTAACGACTTTTACCAATGATTTTACCGAAACCGGAAACGTTCTGGGAACACCCGCATACATGGCGCCGGAGCAGTGGAAAGATGAACCTTTGCACGCCTATACGGATGTCTATGGGCTTGGCGTAATTACCTATCTGATGTTAACAGGCCACACCCCGTTTGAGGCCGAATCGCCTCACGCCATGATGTACCAGCACCTTGACCAGCCGCCCCCTCCACTTAGAAATTATGTGGAAGGGCTGTCGCTCACGCTGGAACAGGTGGTGCTGCGAGCCTTGAGCAAAAAATCGGCTGATCGGTATGCGTCGGCGGGCGCATTTGCGGAAGATTTTAAACGGGCTCTGGAAGGCAAAAAGACACTTGCCGCCGTCACCGTTGCCCCCACGCCTATGCGGACGGGGATTCAAGTGGCGTATCCGCCGCCGCCTGAGATCCCCCAGTATCGCCGTTACCAGATGCCGGATAAACCTGCCGGACAGCGTACTCTGTGGTGGCGCTGGTTTACCCTGAGTGCGGCGCTGGTAGGACTGCTGTTGATGGGGGTAGGTGGAAGTGTGGTTGCCCTCTGGGGGGACGGGTTATTTTCGGATACCCCCGCCGAAGTGAAACCGACTTCAACCTCCCGTTCGTTAGATGTACCGCGCATTTCCCTGAACAGTTCGGCCTTAGAAGTTGCGGTTGGGCAGGAAGTTTTGATTCAGGCGACGGTGTATGACCGTGTGGGAGTAACGCGGGTTGAACTGCGGGATGGAGATACCGTATTAAATACTATCAATTCGGTCAGCCTGAACGGTGAACCCTCATGGTCAGTAGAATTTCGGTATACTCCTACTGATTCCTCCATCCGGTATCTTGAAATTATCGCGTTCCGGGGGGATATTGCCAGCGACCCGAAGGTGTTGAGTTTGAAGGTGCGTTAAATGCTTGTTCGGCAGGCCACGTTAAACGATGTCCAGGCGATTACCCGCCTTTATCAATCGCAAATTGATGCCTGGTATGACCTTCACCAGCAGCCCGCCGACTATGATTCGTTAAGCCTGTACGAACGCTGGCGGCACGGCGGCCCCTGGTACTCGGTTGAAACCTGCGCGGTGTGGCTGGCACATCTGCTTCAGGAAAACGATGCGATTCCACTGGTCGCGGAACTGGATGGGCAGGTGGTTGGGCAGGCGGAGGTGTTCATTGGTAAAGAACCCGAACCCTACGGCCATCACATCAATATTTCGACGCTGGGCGTGTTAAAAACTGCCGAAGGAGAAGGCGTCGGGGAGGCGCTGGTGGCATATATCGAACAGATGGCATCGGTCATTCAATGCAAACGGGTGACAGTTGCCAACCCCCGCCCGCCTGAATTTTACGAGTCACTCGGTTTTCAACCCATCGTTGAACGTTTTTCGGTGGTGATGCCTGCCGTAGAAGGCCGTGTTTTTTATAAAGCCCGCGATTTAAACGACAGCACATCAACACAGATTAGCGGCTGGTTTATGCCTCTGGGACGCTTCCAGAACGCCCGCGAAGAATGGGAACGGATGCGCTGGTTTATCTGGAATGGGATTCCCCCTCTGGTCGAAGGCGACTGGCAGGGGCTGACCCTTGAGTTAACCGGACAGCCGGCTATCCTGCATTTACATCA
>CAZKZS010000048.1:0-7773 GCA_964557285.1 uncultured Anaerolineae bacterium
CCGCGAACTGGGGAAAACGCTGCTGGCCGCCAAAAAACCCGCCGAAGCGATTCCGCCCCTGCAAACCGCGCTGGAAATCGAGAAAAAACAGCCGCAGCAGTCCAATGCACGTCTGATTAAAACGCTGGAACTGCTTGGACAGTCTGAAGAACTCAACGGCAGCCGCCTGAACGCGATTGCCCGTTATCATGCCGTGCTGGTGTATATGGATCAGCGCTTCCAGCCGCAGCCCTATGCTGAAATTTTGCGAATTCTGGGACGGCTCTACGCGCAGGAGAAAAACTGGGAAAACTGCCAGAAGGCGCTGAATGAAGCCTTAGAACTGGAACTGGTACTCAAGCCGCGGGATGACAGCCGTATCGCCGGCACCCTTCGGATGATCGCGGAAGCCTATCATACCGAAGGTCATCTCGAAAAAGCGGCCAATGCCTATAAAAAAATGGCGACCTATGCAAATTTATCATCTGAAGAAACGCATCGGCTTCGCACTGCCTTAAGTGACCTTGAAAAACACCGCGCCACCCTCAGCGCCGCCCTTGATTCCCTCTCTGTTTTGCGGAAAACCAATGCCCATCCCCGCGATTTTGCCTATGTATATGCGCTGATTGTGCGAACGTATTACCTGCTCAGCGACTATGCAGAAAGTCAGCGTGCTATGCAAAAACTGGTCGAACTGCTGCATACTTACGCAGAAGAATTTCAGGTCGAGGATGAACGTCCCGAATTTCGCACGCTGGCGAATCTGCGGCTGGCAATCGACTACGAGCAGCAGAAGGATAAAGCCCGCGCCCGTGACCATTACCGCGCCGCCATGAAAACCAATACCGATTCGGCGGTGGGCTGGCTGTTAGAGCGTGGTCTGGAATCTGTCAGGTAAGCGCTGAAAAATCACTCGTGCAAGTCAAATTATGATTTGTTATCCTATCTACAGAGGAATAAGGTGGTGTTTTATGATAAAAAAACCGATGCTGTTATTACTGACTGCATTTTTTGCTTTGGGTGGGATGGTCGTTCCTGCACAGGCGACGGGCAGCCTCTTTGAACAGTGTTTACAAACTCCTAGTGGGCCCGGCTGCCAGGCGGGGCTACCTGCTGCCCATTATCAAATGCTGCTGGATGAGATGCTGCTGAATCCAGAACCCAATGTCCGTCCCCTGCCGACCAACGAAATCGAAGTCGCGCGTTTTGCCTTCCGCCGTCTGATCAATCCGGGCGGAACGACCATTTTTAACGCACCAGGCGGCGCTCCGATTGGCACAGTTGCGCCGGGGTTTAATTACGTTACAGTGCAGGGATCGCAGGACGGCTTTTTGCAAATTGACCCCGGCCAGTGGGTATTGGAAAGTGATACGGCCATCGCACGGCCAAGTACCTTTGCGGGGGTGCTGCTTGACCGCGAAAGTATGGAGTATCCGATGGCCTGGGTGCTGATTCCCAGTTACCCCGCCCCGTACCCCGGCGCGGAAGGCGACCAGAGCCGCCCGCGTCTGGAACGGTATACCCGCGTCAACATTTTTGAAACGGTAGAAGTGGATGGCTGGCGCTGGTATCTGGTGGGGCCGGATTCCTGGATTAAACAAACCTTTGTCGCCAAGATTATTTTCACCGAAAAACCGGCTGAAATTAAAGGGCGGTGGGCAGCTATCGACCTGTATGAGCAGGTACTGGTGGCCTATGATGAAGATACTCCGGTTTTTGCGACCCTGATTTCTTCCGGTCTGCCACAGTGGGCAACCAACGAAGGCACATTCCAGACCTGGGCGCGAATTGCTAACGGCAGTATGAGTGGTGCAGAAGGCCAGGCAGATTTTTACAGCCTGCAAAATGTCCCCTGGACTCTTTATTTTGATGGGGCAATCAGCGTACATGGCACCTACTGGCATGATGGGTTTGGCTACCGTCACAGTCACGGCTGCGTAAATTTGACTCTGACCGATTCTTACTGGTTCTTCCAGTGGACGATGGACGGCGGCATTGAAAAACCCTGGATACACGTCTGGGCATCGGGGGTATACGCAGAATAAGTTCCCTTTCTTTGGCAAATTGGACAGGGCTGCCCAATTGCAGCCCTTTTTTGTGCTAAAATTGCCCGCATGACAATTGTTAAGCCTGAAGATTACGACAAATTGCGGCAGGCGGGTCGTATCAACGCCCGGATTCTAGCTGCCCTGCGGGATGTGATTCGTCCAGGGATGCAAACCATCGAACTGGATGAAATTGCCTGTGGGCTGTTGCATGAGTATGGGGCAGAACCCGCGTTCCTGCACTACACCTTCCCCGGCGGCAAACATCCCTACCCCGGTCATATTAATGTGAGTGTCAATGAAGAACTGGTACACGGTATCCCCGGCAAACGCCGCCTTAAAAAAGGCGACGTGGTGACGCTGGACTGCGGTACGAATTATCAGGGATTAATTGCTGATTCTGCTATTACTGTGACGCTTGGAGTCGTGCCGGACAAAATTAAACGCCTGATTCATGCGACGGAAGAAGCGCTTGAACTGGCGATTAAACTGGTTAAACCGGGGCGGAAGTTAGGGGATATTTCTTTTGCGATTCAACTGACGCTGGAAAAGTATAATGTCAAGATTCCGCCACAGTTTGGCGGGCATGGCGTGGGTTATCATCTGCACACAACACCGCATGTTTCCAACTGGGGCAAACCCAATACGGGGGATACGCTGGAGGTGGGCATGGCGCTGGCAATTGAACCAATGGGCATGTTGGGAAAACCCAATACGCGACTGTTACGTGACCATTGGACGGTGGTTGCCACCGATAAATCCATCTGCGCCCATACTGAACACTCGATTCTAGTGCTTGAACGAGGGGCGGAGGTTTTGACTCGGCTGCCAGAGTGAGTTTTTGGTGGTGGTTCAGTACCACGTTTAAAAATTTTGAAACAAACCGCTATAAGCGAGGAGAGCGAACATGAAACAAAACCTGTGGCACGATTTTTCACCCGGGCCAGATGCACCGGATTTAATTTATGTGGTCGTAGAAGTTCCCAAAGCCAGCCGCAACAAATTTGAATATAGCAAAGAGGCGGGAACGATTGCGCTTGACCGTGTTTTGTACAGCCCCCTGCACTATCCCGGCGATTATGGATTTATTCCCCGTACCTATTTTGAAGATGGCGACCCTACTGATGTACTGGTCATGACCAATCAGCCTACGTTTCCCGGCTGTATCATCAAAGCCCGTCCGATTGGCATGTTTAAAATGATTGATAACGGCGAACTGGATTACAAAATTCTGGCCGTTCCCGCCGATGACCCCAGTTTTGATGAATACTGGGATGTATCTAATATCCCACAGCATTTCCCTAAAGAAGTCGGCCATTTTTTCATGGTTTATAAAGAATTACAGGGTGCAACCGTTACCAATGAAGGCTGGGCAGGCGTGCGGGAGGCCAAAGCACAAATCCGCCGTTCGATGGAACGTTACAGCACCGAATTTCCCATTCATACCAGCGAACGCCAGCGCGTGAGCAGCGGCACTAAATGGGAACGTGCCTATGGCTACAGCCGCGCCGTCCGGGTCGAAAATATGGTATACGTGGCGGGAACAACCGCCGGAGATGCGGGAGAAGATGTCCGTTCGCAAACGCATGGGATTTTTGAAAAAATCAAAGCAGCACTGGCTGAAGCAGGCGCAAAAATGGAGGACGTGGTTCGCAGCCGGATGTATGTCGTGCATAAAGAGGATATGCTTACGGTGGCCGAAGTTCACGGCGAGTATTTTGAGGACATTCGTCCCGTTTCAACGCTGGTACAGGTGGCAGGGCTAATTGAGCCGCATTTGCGTGTTGAAATTGAAGTTGAAGCCATTATTCAGGATGACTTTTAGACTCGGCAAATTTTCAGCTATAGGGGCGTTAAATTTGCGGTTAGCAGGGGTTCTTGCGAGTCAGGGTGGGTCTGTCATAAAATAAAAGGTATGCGGGGCTTATACGATAGACGCGGTGAATGTTTTGGCTATATAACAGGCAGTAAAATTTACGACCTGGAACATCAGGTGTCCGGCAGTGTTAATCAGGATAAAATTCTGGATTTGTCGGGCGAATTGGTCTGGTATATTGACCGTGATGGCCTCTATGATAAACACTGGCAGTGTATCGGCTACATAGGCAGCCCTGTTGAGGAAAATGATGACTACAAATAGAATGCGCGAGGAAAGAATCACCTGGCTGCGAGTCGAATTTGCAGAGGCAATAGAACGCTGCGAACGTGGCGACATGACCCGCCGCGACCTGCACAGCTTCAGCACCCAGCACACGAATCAGCAGGAAATTGATGTGCTGGGGGATGAACTGCTGCAATATGCGTTCTGGGCGATGCAGCACTACCTCCATCAGCCCGCATGTTGGGCGCCCACTGCCGAAGAAATGATTTACCTCAAACGCTGTCTGCGGGATGAAGAACTGTTTGACACCGACCAGCTAGAATTTTCGGTGCGGCATGGCAGTTAAAAAACTCAATTCCATGCGCCTGCTGGAACAGCACAATGTTCCGTATGAGGTCATTGAATTTCCTGATACCATCCACGATGCCCTTGAACTGGCGGAGGCGGTAGGTGTGCCGCCTCATATGGTTTATAAGACGCTGGTAGTGGATACGGGCGATGCCAAAAAACCCCTGCTGGCGCTGGTTGCTTCTCACCGCCGCCTTGATCTCAAAAAACTGGCCGCTGCTGCTGGATTCAAAAAGCTGAGCATGGCCGCCCATGCTCAGGCGGAACAATGGACAGGTTTAAAAACCGGCGGTATTTCTCCCCTTGCATTGATGGCTAAAAACTGGAAAGTGTATCTTGACCAGCCAGCCACCCAGCTTCAGCAAATCATGTTGAGTGCGGGGCAGCGTGGGGTCAATTTGCGCGTTCCTACTCAATCTCTCATCCAGGTATTACGTCCTGTCATCGCTGAAATTTCAGCTGATGGTGAAGAAGCCTGAGCGCCACATTAGTAATCCATTAAAAATTAATATAAACCTTTAGAACCTGTGTCATACTTCGCAGTAGGGGGAACATTAGCATGACATGAGAGATTAGTATGCTTGCCTTTGTACACCTTCATAAAACCGCAGGTACAACCCTGAGTAGTATTCTTAAAAATTCGTTTGGTGCTTCTCACTGTACCGTTTACAGTTGGTCAAAAAACAATAGCATTTTCTCCGCCGCCGATTTTCGACGCCTTTCCCGGCTGTATCCGCACCTACAAAGTCTTTCCGGACACCACATTAAAGCCTACAGTGACCTTGATACCCTTTGCACCCCTATAGAATATTACACATTTTTACGCAACCCGTTGGACAGATGTGCTTCCCAGTATCAGTATGAAGTGCAGGTTGGCGGTGGGCAGCGTCCGTTTGTCGAATGGATACAGCGTCCCGAAAATCAGAATTACCAGACACGCGGGATTGCCGGAGAAGTGAATCTCGATACAGCGATTGATTTGCTGGAACGGAAGTTTATTTTTGTGGGTTTGATGGGCAATTTTGATGAATCGCTGCTGCTGTTCCGGCATACGGTTGGCGCAGACCGCCTGTGTCGGATTCACTACCATCAAAAGCTCGTTGCACCGGACAATGCCATCAAAAAACAGCTTTTATCCGATCCGGCGTCTTTGCGGATGCTGCTTGAGCATAATCAGCAGGATATGGCGCTCTATTCCTATGTGGTCAACGAAATTTATCCGCGCCAGCAGGCCGCCTATGGGCCTTCCTTAGCGGCTGATGTGGCTGCGTTTAAAGCGGAAAATGCCAGAATTGCTTCCGTCCCAAATATGCTGAAGCCGAACTATATGCGCTATTCGGTCAAGTGGTGGCTGGTATATCAGCCCGCCCTGCGCCTCTCGCGTAGATTATCGGCAGTTTAGGGCAGCAGTTCTAAAAATGCACAGTGTTTCGGGCGAAAGATGCTGAAATCCCGGCGGTCATAGGTACAAATTTGGGTAATATTCAGTCTTTCGCTCAATGCCATGATTATGCAGTCCACAAAATCAAGTTCGGCCTGAGCATAAGCCGCCATAATCTCACCTGCACGTTGTAAATCGACAAGCGTAGCAGAAACAGGTTGAACCCCAGCCCTGGCAAATTCGTTTAAAAATTTGACGACCCCAGGTACTTTGCCAGAACGAAAAAACAAAAAACAGACTTCATTTAATGCAATCTCAGGGATGATAGGGATAAATGGAGTCTGGCTAGTAAAAGTTTGGGAGCGTCGATAATTTGATTCCTTGGGATTATAAAGTGAATATAAAAAATTGCTGTCAATCGGAATTTGTTTCATCATTGACTGCTGGCCTGTTCATACGAGCTAATAAGTAGTCTCCAAATTCAGCGCGTAAAATGTCGTCGGCATGTTCAGAGGTGTTTTCAGGTGAGCCTAAAGCTGGCATGTTGCGACCCGCCGCCGCTAATCGTGCAGAAGAACCCAATGGGTAATTATCGAGATCGTCCGAATAACGGTTGAGCATTTCTTCAACCACTTCATCAATGGAAAGATGTTTACGCTCAGCCAACTCCTGTAGTCGCTGGATTAAATCGTCCCGCAACATCATGATGGCCTCCTTTCTGAAAAGTGTATCATGATGCTGCTAACCGGACGCGCCAGAGTTCCAGTTCACGCCCGTTGTGGGGACGGAAAAAGCGTTTTTCTAATTCCCACTGCAAGGGCAAATCATCGTAGTTGGTTTCCAGGCTGGGTTCTAACAAAATATACATCCAGCCGTTGTTTTCGGTCTGTTGCAGGATGTCGGCCAGCGTTTCGGGCGACATCTGGTGTGTCACAAAACTGTATTCCGCGCAGGTGAGATGCACGGGGCCGGGATCGTCCATATACAGCCGCAGGGAATGGCATGACCCTAAAATGCCATAGACTTCTGCTTTGCCCGTGACCGGACTTTTTTCAGCATCAGCGGCCAGATATTCAACAGCTTCGCGCTGCCCATAACCGGAAGTGGTGGACTGCACATAGCGCCATCGGTCATGTTCCGGCAGTTGCAAATCTTCCGGTTGAGTCACGGCCTGCTGGAAAAAATGACCTCCCCACGCCAGCCCATAAACCAGGATGCTCACCATCAAAGCACGTTCAATGGTAGCGCGGCGTTCGTTTTCCTGGATTTGTGCCACCAGCGTATACAGGCCGCCTGTCAGCAGCAGCATTAAAAACGGGATGCCAATTTCAAGGTAGCGCGAACGGGGAAACGACCCTACTGCCACCGCCGGAGTCCAGGCCAGCACAAACAGGATGATTAAAAAAAGTCCCTCTTTGCGCCGCCATTTGAGCAAAACTCCCGCACCCATGACTGCCAGAATCAGAACGGGCGGCCATAGATAAATAGCGGTTTGTTCAATGGCAATCCGCACATTATCTATCAGGTTTTCCACAAAATTCTGGTCTTCATGGATATTCAGCAGGTAGTCATCAATGAACACAATCGGCTCGTCGTTGGCCTGCCCAATCACAATCGGGATAAAAATTGGAATCCAGACCGCCGCCAGAATCGCGCCAATGATCAGCAGGGGTTTGAGATAACGTTCACGTAGATTTTTATGTGACTCAAACAGCCAGATTCCAACCAGAGGCACAGCCATGAAACCAGCAGCCGTAAATTTTGCCAGCAGCATGAGCGCAAACAGGATTCCGGTTATAAGACTCATTTTTAGCGTCGGTTTTTGAATCCACAGCAGGCAAAACCAGATGGTCATCATACTGAGCGCCAGCGTAAAGGGGTCGGCCAGCGCGAGTCGATCAAAAAAGATGGCAAAGGGC
>CAZKZS010000048.1:7783-20645 GCA_964557285.1 uncultured Anaerolineae bacterium
ATACAAAAACAGCGCCATCACCCCCACCGGATGATTAAAAAGCCTTTTGCCGATCGCATAAATACCTGCACCGCCCATCAGAGTCGACAGCGCCACCAGCAGGCGGCTGATCTGCAAATAATCGACACGCGGCACTTCGACCAGACCGAGGTAATAATATAAAAGCAGCTTTTTAGGAATCCAGGACGTATTGGTATTAAAATCCCAGACGACTTCCGCCCGCCGAATGTGTAAACTTTCATCGGCATAACCGGGCAGCGCCAGAATTTCATGCGTTCGCAAAAACAATTGCAGCAGCAGCACTCCCACTACCGCCGCCCACTGCCACTTTTTCACTGGTCGGACTCCAGTTTCCACACTTCTACGACCATCCCATTAAACGGACGGCCAAAACGGGCAAGCACTTCATGGTCAAGCGTCAGCAGATTAAAATCCAGCAGGTCATATTCTGGTTCAGCCAGCGCGTATAACACCCCTTCCTGCTGCAAACGCTGTTCGATATGCCGCGCAACTTCCGGCATGAGTTCTCCTTCCCATCCAAAATTGGGACATTCCAGATTCACCGGACCGTATTCATCCAGATACAGGCGAATTTGATGGCACGACCCCACCAGACCGACCACCGGAATCCTGCCGCTTGTGACTGAAGGCTCAAGGGAGGTTGTCCATTCCGCCGCGTCCATCAATCCGTAACCAGAAGTGAAATTTTGAAAATATTCATAGCGATCAGTTTCAGGCAGGCTCATCTGACGCGGGTCTGTCCAGGCGGCGGTGATAAACGGCTGCGCGAAAAACACAATCCACAGGCTGACCAGCAGCCAGCTTCCTACCCACGTCATTTTCCAGCGTGCGGGCAGGCGCTGGAAAGTGATCACCAGCGCTCCCGCTATCAAAATAAGCAGGGGCAAAATGCCAAGCTGAACGTAACGTGTCGAAAAGCGCCCTGCCAGAAAAATCACGATGCTCCAGGGCAGCATGACACAGCCGAACAAAAATAAAAACGGTCGCGGACGAAAACGAACGGCGGCTACAAAAGCAAGCCCAGCCGCTATCAGAAACAGCCCGCCATGCAGCACCCAATTGACTTCTGCGATGTCCTGCACGTTATCTATGATGGTTTCAAGGGGTGAACGGGTGTTGATTAAAACAGGTTCAACCATCACCGCCCGTTCTGCGGCAGCATTTTCAGTGCGCTGGAAGGAGATTTCTTTGTAGACCACGTAGGAAAAAAACGGCAACAGCATGACACCAAACGTCACATAACACACAATCAGCGTAGTTTTATAGCGTTTCCATGCGTTGCGCCCTGCAAACAGCAGCACCGCCAGCACAGGAACAGCCATATACGGCGCTCCTATCAATTTTGCCAGCATAGTGAGGCCGCCGAAGATGCCTGTTAAAATGCCCCATTCCCATTCTTCGGGGTGGCGCACTAACAGCAGCGACGCCCATACCGTTAAAATCCCTAAAGCCGACGCTAAAGGGTCGGAAAAAGCGAGTCGGTCAAAAAAAATCATAAAGGGTGAAAACACGGCTGTATACAGTGCGAGAATCCCGCCCCAGACTCCAAACAGCCGCCGCGCCGTAGCATACACTCCGGCCAGCCCCAGCAGGGAAAACATCCCGACAGCCGTTCTTCCGATAAAAATCCCATGCAGACGGTCTGCGTTAAACAGCCCTATCCAGTAATAGGTCAGCAGTTTGCCAGGTTTCAGGGAAATATTCAGGTCATCAAAACGCCATACCACCTCTGCCCGTCGGATGTGCAGGCTTTCGTCGTTAAACGGCGGCAGCGCGGTCACATGATGAATCCGAATAAACAGGGCAATCAGCAGCAGCAGAATTATCAGCCAGCCGCGACTATTGAATGAACCAGGCATTACCTTCACCAGGGGTCACACGATACAGCCATACCCGTACACCGTCATGGGGACGGGCATAAGAACTTATCAATTCAGGAGTTACGTTCATCGTGCGAAAATCAATAATTCCTGCATCTTCCACCAGAAAATACCAGCTCCCTGTTTCGGCGACTTCTTGCTCCCATTTTGCCACGACTTCGGGAATCATGCTTTCGTTAAATTTAAAATAAGGGCAGTTCAGGTTTACATCATGATTTTTAGGAAAGTACAGGCGTAAACTGTGGCAGTTTCCTACAAATCCGGTTAGCGGAATTTCTCCATTAATTTCGGGCAGCGCAAGAATATCTGGTACAGCCTCTCGCAGGCCATAGCCGGAGGAGGTATGGCTGAAATATTCCCATTGATCCTGTTTGCTCAGGAAAAGCCGGGTGGGGTTATCCCATAGGCCAGCAATAAAATGGATGCTGTAAAACAGGAAAGCGATGAATCCAACCAGTGAAAAAAGATAAAGCAGTTGGACGTGAGGCTGGCGGGCATCATATCCCAGCAAAAACACCGCCGTAAAAATGAGCAAAAAGGGAAAGCCTAAAATCAGATAGCGGGTGCTTGGGAAGGCCGAAACCACTAGAATAAATCCCCAGGCTGCGGCGGTGATAAGCAGCAAATAAATTTTAGGGCGGTGATTCTGACTCAGGAAGGAAGCGGCCAGCGCCAGCAGAAATATAAACGTCAGCGGCCCAATCAGCAGCCGCAGCGACTCGTTATACGTTTCGATGTTGTAACCCATCTGCTCAAGGCGGCTGAGGTTTTCCGGTGTAATCAGCCAGCTATCAACCACTTCCGGTTTTTCATCCGGCGGATTCACTTCACGGTACACCATGTACCCGACGAACGGCAGCAGCATAAGGGCTGCTACGATATAACACAGCAGCAGGGGTTTAGCGGATTGAAGTTTATCCCTCACCTCCCCGCCCCCTCTCCCAGAACGGGAGAGGGGAGGAAAAAGCCCCTCCCCCATTAAGGGGGAGGGGTTTGGGGTGAGGGTAAACAGGTACACCGCCAGAAGTGGCACAATCGCCAGAGGCAGCGCGGTTAATTTTGCCAGCAGGGTGAATCCCAGCAGGAGTCCGGTTATCACTGCCCGTCTAGGGGTAGGATGACGGGCGAAAAGCACACTCGACCAGACCAGCGCCAGCGCGAACACCGTTACAAAGGGGTCGGACATTGCCAGCCGTTCAAAAAAAATCAACAGAGGGGTCAGACCGTACAGCCAGATGACCAGCAGACTTTTCCAGTAGGAGCGTGTGAAGGTTTTCACCAGCGCAAAGGACAGCGCTGCCGCAAGCAGAGATACCAGCGCCAGCGCCTGACGACTCAGCCAGAGACCGTTATCATCCTGAGGATTAAAGAGGCCAAAATAATAATACAGCAGCAGCTTGGCAGGTAAAAAAGAGGCTTTTTCATCCGTAAACTCGTAGACCACCTGCGCCCGCATGATGTGTAAACTTTCATCGACAAACGCAGGCATGGTTAGGATGGCATGGGCGCGAATCGCCCATACCACCCATAGGCTCAAAGCTGCTAAAAACAAACGCCGCATTAAAGGTTGGATTCAGTAGAACGGCGCTGCACCGGACGCATCCCACGTTCCAGCAAAATCAGACCACCCAATACAGCCTGAGTCCAGCCGACAAAACGAATCAATAAGCCGATACTCAGCGCGTTCGGTTCACTGACACTCAGATAACCCAGGAAAAAAACATATGCGCCTTCTTTGATTCCCAGTGACCCCGGCGTGAGGGGGATAATTTCCAGTGTCGAAATTAAAGCCACAATCGAAATGAACCCCAGATAGGACACCGGTTCAGTGACTGCCAGCAGAGTCACATAGTAGGAAGTCATGCTGAAAAAATTCGCCAGCAGCGAGAGCAGTACCATTTCGACCAGCAAACGCGGCTGGCCGAGATCACCTTGCAGCGAATCGCTTAGCCGTTCGACTTTTTGAGCAAATCTACCCATTTTAAAATGGGTCATCCATCGGACGATGGTCGGCACAAACCAGCCAAACCGCAAAATAATCAGCCCGATGATTCCAGCCGCCGACAGCCCATAAATGAGCAGCGACATTTCAAGCGGAATCCCATCCGGTTGTACTGTCAGCAAAATCAGGGCAGCGGTGGTGACTACTGAAATCAGGCCAATAGCACGCTCGATTAAGACAGAGGACACCGAATCCACCGCGCGGCCTGTATCAACGGAACTTTCGGCCATTCGCATGGCGTCCCCGCCCGCCGACGAACCGGGCAAAAACTGGCTGTAAAATGCCCCTACCAGATAGGTGCCAAACAGCCGCCCGAAGGTTGTTTCCACATGATTTTTTCTAAGCAAGAGCATCCAGCGCCAGGTTTTTACCCCCGTTGATGCCATAATCAGCACCCAGGCGGGAATAAAATACACAAGGTTGGCTTCTGCCAGGGTATCACCCACCTCATGTATATCCACCAGTTCAAACAGGGCAAACAGCCCGACGGCTCCCATCACCAATCGTACCCACGACCAGATGGATTTGACTTTGCTTTGCTTATTCATGTCTTGTTGTCTTTCTGCTACCGGGCAGGGATTATAGTCCTATCCTACTGGAGGGCAACAGGGCATTTTTAACGATATGCTCCGCTGTCCACTTCGTCCATTAATTCTATAACTCCACTGGATGAGGTAATCTGTAAAAAATAATTTCCGGTTGGCGCTCCGTCGCGGCCAGCAATCACCAGCCGTAAATCCTCATATACCGACGGGGTATATTCAATCATTTGTGTATGAGGAATATCGCCTATTGTGCCGTGTGCGACCACTTTATCCTGCTCATTCCACAGTTCCATTAATGGAACATCAGGTCGGGGGCGGTTGTATGGGTCGACATTACTCACATTGCTGAGCGCATCCAGCAGTTCCTGTTCATCAAAGCTCATCAAGTCTCTGGAAAAAACAATGACAATCAAAATCGTGTCATCGGGTTTTCCCCGGATGTTATACGCATGGGCTTGTCCGTTATAGAGAGTCCCATTTTGAAGGTCGTTATATTCGGCATCCTTACTCTGTACGATAGGAATCCGCTTATCTTCCGGCAGTTCTTCTTCAGCGATTCCGATGCTGTCCGCTTCGACCCATCCCAGCGCTTCTTGATCTTTTTCCAGAAAACCGAGCAAATTTTGTCCGGTGAAGGAATCGTAAATCGCCACCACCGCAAACAGCAGCGCCAGAATCCCCACAAATCCAAGCAGCAGGGGCAGCGATGACGACTTCTTTCTCGTCTGGATAGACGTAGTGCGAAGTTTTTGCGGAGAAAGGTCAGTGGTCTGGCGCTTTAAACGCTGCACCATTTCTCTGGCCGCCGCATGGTCGGGTTTAAGCGCCAGCACCCTGCTTAAGGCAATGCGTTTATCCTTATCATTTTCGGCGGCATATACCGCCAGCCACCACGCATCTACGTTATCTTTGTCCTCCCGCAAAATGTCGATAATCAGAGGACGCGCGGATATAAAATCCTTCATCTTGATAAGACGGTAGGCATCCTGTAGTTTGTCGTGGATGGTTCTGTTCATGGTGTAACTCCAAAAATAAATACGAAATTGTGTGAAATTTGTTCCGTGTTTTAAAAAGAAAAACCCCGTTTGGGGCGGGGTCGTTACTCGGCAGTTTCGGCGGGGGTATCGTTCCCTTCATCCGATTTTTCTTCTGCCTTCGGGGATTTTTTGGGAAGTTTCTCTTCCAGCATTTCTTTAAGCTGCTTCGCGTCGTCTTTGCTCAGGCCAACCAGTTCGTTAAACAGGGTGTTCACATCTGCCATAGGAGTTCCTCAATTTCTTTTTGCCCAATCTTACAATTCTGATGCTCAATCTTCAATAGGCGGAATGTTTAGAAGTCGGCGCGGGTGTAGGGTGTGTCCTCCACTTCCAGACCGCGTGCATCAAAAAGCTGTTTCATATTTTGACCATTGATGTAAATGGTCGCGCTGTTGACCTCCGGAAACTGGAAAATGGTATGCAAAATTTGCGCCTGCATCCGGGCATCGCCGCATACCCCCGCCAGCGAAAACACTCCCTGCATGTTGATGACAACCGAATCGCCATTCACGGTGATGGAGTCAATTTGCATGTTGGTTGTATGCAAGGAGGTCACTAATCCTGACTGGCCGTAACTTTCTTCTTTGAGGGCAAACAGGGCTTCCAGCGCGGTTCGCAGGTCATTTTCCAGGCTTCCTTCAACAGACTGACCTGTATTCACTGCCACAATCGAGTCACCGCAGCCGACGGGTGTTCCTGAGGCATCCTCTAAAGCAATCAGGTAAAACTGGATAGGGCTGCCGGATGAAGGAGTCTCTTGCGTAGGAGATTCTTCTGTGCTGTCTGTTTCCGTTAAATTACAGGCTATCAGAGAGAGGAATAACCCTAGAATGAGCCATATTTTCATGGTGGAAATTCCCTTTTAGCCTGTTAGACACGTCTTTTGAAGAAAAAGTTCCTACGCGCGGCCTACCAGAGTCATCAGGTCGTCAATCGTTGGGGCAATTCGGCTGCCTTCGCCGCACAGTCCCCAGATAAGATTATTCAGCCGGCGCACATCATCCGTAATACCAAAACAGGGTTTGCCTCTGGCATACACATATCCCAGTTCCGCACACGTTCCCGAATCGTGGTCTGCGCCTGTGAGCAGCGCCACCAGCATATCACACCCTTCAAGTGCCTGCATATCAGTATGAAACAGACGCGGGCGGTCTGCTTCACTTTTAAAAATGCCCGCGTCCCGGTGGGGTAAAAAAGTCCGGTGTCCGGCCTGTTCCAGCGCCGCGCTGATTTGTTCCAAGTACCAGCGCTCATGGGTATTGAACAGCGGCCCTGCCACGTAAATATACGCCATCGTTAATTCAAATTCTCAAAAATACCTGCCGCGCCCTGACCGCCGCCAATGCACATCGTCACCATGCCGTATTTGCTGCTGCGGCGTTTCATCTCATGGATTAACTGAACGGTCAGCTTAGCGCCTGTACAGCCGAGGGGGTGTCCCATCGCAATCGCACCGCCGTTCACATTGACCAGTTCCGGGTTCAGTTCCAGTTCGCGCATGACCGCCAGTGCTTGAGCAGCGAAGGCTTCATTCAGTTCGATGAGGTCAATATCATCCAGGGTGAGGCCAATACGCTGCAACACTTTGGGAATTGCCTTGATAGGGCCAATCCCCATCACTTCGGGACGCACCCCCGCCACGCTAAATCCGACAAACCGCGCCAGGGGTTTTAGCCCAAGCTGTGCGGCTTTTCCCGCTTCCATAATTAAAACGGCTGCCGCGCCATCACTTAATGGGCTGGAATTGCCGGGGGTAACACTGCCGCCCTGTTTAAAGGAGGGTTTTAAGGATGCCAGCGCTTCCAGGGTGGTATCCGGTCGCAGATGTTCATCGGTATCAAAAACAATTTCTTTTTCAATGCGCTGCCCGTCTTTGATTTCAACTTCAAGCATGTTCATCGGAACAATTTCCTGTTTGAAGTAGCCTGCCTGCGTTGCCTGTGCCGCTTTCATATGGCTTTCGTAAGCAAACTGATCCTGATCCTGACGGGAAACTTTAAATTCTGCGGCTACCCGTTCCGCCGTCAGCCCCATGTTCATATACACTTCAGGATGCTCTACCGCCAGCGTGGGGTTGGGGCTGAGTTGAAAACCGGTCATGGGTACTAAACTCATGGTTTCTGCCCCCCCCGCGATAATAATATCCGCGCCGTTGGCAATAATCCGTTCTGAGGCTGCCGCGATAGTCTGCAAGCCACTGGCACAAAAACGATTGACCGTCTGGGCAGGAATATCAACGGGCAAATCCGCTAGAATCCCAATGGTGCGGGCAAAATTTAAGCCCTGAGCGCCTTCCGGCATGGCACATCCAATAACAACATCATCAATTTCATTCGGGTCGAGCTTCCCTTCGGTTTGTGCCAGAATATCTTTGATTACGGCGGCGGCCATGTCATCCGAACGGACGTGGCGGGTTGTGCCACGTTTGGCCTTACCTACCGCCGTCCGTGAAGCAGCAACAATCACAGCTTCTCTCATGGAAATTTCTCCAAAAAATCTAACGGTGATTTGATTGTAGCCAATAGGGGCTTTTAAAAGCAAAAACGAGCCTCAAAGCCCGTTTTGCATGGTTTAACCCTGGCGCTGCTTGTGCTTGGGGTAGGTAGGGCAAATCACATACAGTCTGCCCTTGCGCCGTACAAATTTGCAATCTTTGCACATCTTACGTACAGAAGCGCGTACCTTCATGGTGCTGCCTCCTTTTGATTCGGTTGGGCAAGTGTATCACTAACCGCCCTGAGCGTCTATGGCAATTTGGCAGGCCAGCCGCTACACTTACCAGATACATGGTTTAGGTGGAGTATTTTTCAATGCGATTGCATATGCTTATACTGGCCGCGATTTTACTGATAGCTTTGCCGGTGCTGGCGCAGGAAACCGAAGTCACCTCGCTGCGCTGGCCGGAAGCGAATCTGGCCTTTGAATATCCGTCGGAATGGAATCTGACATCCGCCGAAGGTTTTGAATTTGTTCTCAGTGATGCAGACGGCAATTTTGTTGGCCTTCAGATGGGACGCCTTGAAGGGGAAGACCCCTTGCAGGAACTCTTTGCCGGATTCGCGGAAAACGCGGGCAATGAAGTAGAAGAAATTGAGCTAAACGGCAGTCCGGCGCTTTCGGTAAAAATTCCAACCGATTCCAATGGACGCGACGGGCGGCTGGTCGGTTATGTGGTGGAGGAAGATTTAATCGCCCTCCTGATTCTGGTGGGTCAACCCGAATGGCTGCCACAGTCGGAAGATGTGCTTTCCAGTATAGTGATCACACCCGTTGAACTGGATGAAGCTGCTCTGAACGAAGCCTTTGCCACCAGCCTCGAAGCCGACCAGACTCTGCGAGTGGGCAGCCCGGATGCCCCCTTAAAACTGGTGGAAGTTCTGGATTTTTCCTGCCCCCATTGTGTGAATTACGGTGACAGCATCCGGCGCATCATTCAGCAGTACGCTAATTCAGGCGATATTCAGGTGGAATTCCGTTTTGTGACCTTTATCGGCCATGAACAATCTGAAGTCGTGACTCATGCCCAATACTGCGCGGCGGAACAGGGGCTTGGCTGGTCAATGCACGAAGGCATTTTCGATGGATATATTGAGGAAGGCGGCACTTATTACAATCAGGGTAACATGCTGGCGCTGGCCGAAGAACTTGGCGCTGATATGGACAGCTTTACTTCCTGCATGAATGATAAAAAATACGCGGAACAAATTGAAGAAAACGCAGCGCTGGCTCAGGAATGGGGTGTGAACAGCACGCCGTCGCTGCTGTTTGCGGCAGGGGACGAAACCCCTCACTTTTTGACTGCGCCGAACGGGGATGCCTGGCGTGGTGGCATCCAGTTATATTTCCTCTATCAGGAAATTGATAAGCTGCTGGAGTCCTAACCGGACGGTCATCTGACCAGCAGGTTTCCATCATGCAAGCGGCGGTTGACCCGTCTGCTTGCATTTTTATAATTACCCCCATGAGAATTGGACTCATCTCTGATATACATGGTGATATTAAAGCGCTAAACCGGGCATTTGAAGTCCTAAATAACCGCGTAGAGGCTATCTGGTGTGCCGGAGATCTGGTGGGACGGGGCAGCCATCCAAATGAGGTGGTGGAAAAAATTGTAAATGCCAGAATTCCTACCGTCCTGGGCAACCATGATGAAATTGCGCTGGCAATGGGGCATTATTACTCGACTCATGAGGACTCGTTTCTGGTCTGTCAGCCCCGCACGCTGCGCCTGTTAATGACTCTGCCCCGCACCTACCGCGCTCGCATCGGAGGCCGCACGGTTGTCATGGTACACGGCACACCCCGCAGTAATGCCGAAAGTATCAGCCTGATGCCTGCCTTCCGGGAACGGGCGCTGACCTGGCTCAATAAAATCGGGGCGGATATATTGATTACAGGTCATACGCATGTCCCCATTTCGACCCGCAGCTACCAGGGGCTGATAGTAAATCCGGGGTCGCTGTTTAATCCGGCAGGGTCGCCGCGTTCCAGTTCAGAAACGTATGGCGTGCTGGATACCAGCACTTTGACCTTTAATTACTATCCACTTTGGGAGTAGCAGAACGGGTTTTGTCCTCTTCCAAACGCCGAATAATTTCCTGATAGGTTTCCAGCAAAAAGGTGGAATTATCTTCTCGCGCCATTTCATCCTGAATCACGCGCCGCATAGTTTCGACCAGTTCATCAATCGTAATAATCCCTTTTTCAACCAGAAGATTCGCCAGCGCACGCGAAATAATTAATCCATCGACTCCGCGTGCGCCCAGGCTCGCCAGCCCGCCGAATAAATCTCCAAAGATTTCCTGTGTGCTTCTAACATCTGCCATTTCTTTTTCCTTTTTGTTTGTTGAGGGTTAATTGTTACCCTCAGAATGGCAGACTTGCAAATATTCCAACGTTAATTAAAGCAGGGGTAATGCACGTTAACTTCATAGACCGGATATCCCTGAGGGCAGGGGCGTGTGCTTAAGCGCAGCGTGACCCGCCCTGCATCCGTATTTAAAAGTTAAGCGGCTTTACCTCTCTCAATCACGGATTGCCATAAATTTTGTAGCTGATAGTGATGGCTGTTCCGGCGCGGGCTTCAATACGGATGATGCCGCGCTGTCCTTCTGCCGTCACAATTCCTATCAGCACCCCGGGGAAAATTTGCGTTTCGCTGAGGCCGGAGGTGTTGCTGATGATGGCCGGATCGAGCAGGTTGTAATGCACCGTTTCAAACGTCGCGCTGGTGATAATGCCTACCCGTCCACCATTGAGAGGGACAAGTTGTGTTCCTGTCCAGTTTAAATCCGCTACCCCTCCTGCCAGGTCAACATTTGTTCCAGCAAAAACGGGCAGGCTGCTGGTCTGGATGAGGATAGGATAATCAATGACATAGTTGATTCGGTAAATATTGTTGCCTTCGCCGTTTTCTCCCTCATTCACTTCATTGTTGATGTCGGCCACAATATCCACTGCAAAAGTGCCTGTACCGAGCAGAGTCGCCGAAAGTGGTACAGTCAGCGACTGCCCCGGCTCAAGGTTCGAGACAAGGTTAGATGAGTATACGGGGCCGGGTTCAAAAGAAGCGGCTACCGCAAACTGACCGGTAGGGGCAGTAGCGGTATTACGAACGGTTACATTGGCGACAAAACTTTGCCCCGGAATGGGCTGCAAGGGTACGAGCAGCACACTATCAATCACAATATCCGACAGATTCAAACGTGGAGTCGCGGTCACGCCGCCGATAGGGGTGGGCGGCGCCTGAATAATGGGAAGCTGATTCAACAGCCCGCCGGGATCAAAAACTTCTACAAATTCGGCGGCCACCCATCCGATTCCCCCCCGATACTGAATAACAAACCACGATAAATCTTCATTCGCGCCCACGATGGTTGCGGTTGAACCCCGTTGAAGCTGCCCTAATTCCTCATAAAACAAACCCGGGCCGGAACGTACATTGACTGTATCCGAAATGACGATTAGCTGTAATTGCGACGGAGTAGGGGAAGGGGTATAAGTGGGCGTCTGGGAAGGAGTCGCGGTTGGCGTAAAAGTTGGTGTGCCAATCACGGCCACCGGATTTAACTCCTGTACAATCAAATCATCCTCCGGCAGCCGTTCCGCATTTTTATACCGTGCCAGCACTTCAACCCCGCCTGTGTCATTCAGCCGAAAAATGGTCACATTGCGGGAGAAATCACCATTTTCATAAGGTTCAACCCGCCCTTGAACTGTATAAACAGTTGGCATGTTGAGCAGGGAATCATACAGGCCGGGCATAGCTGGCCCCACCGCTTTGAGCTGCCCCGCCAGCATGTATACCGCATCATAGGCGGCGGCGGCGGTTTCATCTGGCACACGACCATAAGCGGACACAAAATTCATTAAAAACTGGCGGCTGAGCGCGGTCTGCGTGCTAAATGCCCATCCCGACATGCCATAGATTCCCGCCGTTATATCGAGGTCAAGTTCACCCGCCAGGGAAGCGCGTTGAGCATTACGGTAAAAAAAGATTCCGTTCCAGCCGCGCCCAAACATATTAGACAGCAAAAAGTTCACTTCTGGGGCTGCCCCCCAGAAGATAATGCCATCCGGGTTGGCGGCGGCCAGGGTAGGAATGTTTTCGGCTAAGGTGGTGGCATCCACCAGTTGAATTTTACTGACGGGGGTGTAACCTAGATTATTCAGCGCTGACTCAAAAGCCACCACAGCTTCTGTTGATTCAACATTGGTCTGGACAATCGCAATACTGGTTAATCCTAAGTCATTGACCATGTAATCCGCCGCCGCCATGCTGTAATACCGTTCGCTGGCCTGAATCCGCATGATATTATTCGTAACATCAAAATCGGTCAGCGTGTCTGACGTTGCCAGCGTCAGCACAGGCACCCCTGCCCGCGCCAGAGGTTCTAAATTTGGAAGGGCGAGTGTGTTATCCAAAGGGCCAAGAATCGCGCTGACACCTGCGGTAATCAGCGAATCTACAGCCCGTGGGACATCTTCTGGCACGGTGGGCAGCACGGTAGGATACACCAGTTCCAGCGAATACACTTTCCCATCTCCGGCCACAAAAGCGCCCCCGTCATTAATTTCTTCAATCGCCAGACGCGCTCCCAGGTCGGCCTGGCTGTTCTGGCGCATCAGCGTTCCAATCCGAATCACATCAATCGTTTGAGATGCGCCGTGGGTGGGGGCTAAACTGACTAGGCCAAGCAGCATCAGCAGCAGCATGACGCCTGTGCGTATGCGAGTTTGCATATTTTGGGCTCCTAAAAACTAATTGACTCGCTCGTTAATATCTGGCATATTGGAACGAGCAACCATTGTTATTCTACTGTTAAAAAACGTGTAAGGAACGTTAGAATGCAAAACAAACTCAGACAACTCATTATC
>CAZKZS010000049.1:0-20587 GCA_964557285.1 uncultured Anaerolineae bacterium
GGTTTTCAGCGTGTCAAACATTGAGGACACCACTTCCGTTCCCGCCAATTTGCGTCTTTTGCTGCGGGCGCTGGTAAACGCCCGCCATCCCATGCGAGCCATGTCCATTGTGGTGGGGGCCGATCCGGTTGCCCGTATTTTGATGAATTCTCTCAGCCGCCTATCCCTGACTCCGCTGTATTACGTGGAAACGTTTGAGGACGCGCTTCGGTTAATTCACCAGAAAGCCCCTACGCTGACGGATAAACATCCGAACCAGACTAATCGCTAGAAAGGCGCACCACAGGGCCAGCAGGGTTATTACACTTCCCGTCCAAAAATATACCAGCGCCGCCCCTGCCAGCGCCAAAAGCCGTCCGGCCTTCAAACGGGACTCGTTCAACGGCTGGCCTGTGATGTCGCCGACGGAAACAGGGGCGGGGGCGGTAAAAATCACTACCAGAAACAACACACCAACCACCGCCACAGCACCTAAAACGATTTTATCTTCCGGTGGAGAAAAATCCGGCTGCGTCAGCGCAGCAGTGATTACCGTTACGGCTGCTGCCAGCCCGCTGAAAAGTTTTGTCGGGGGATTCGGCGATGTGAGCAGGCTGTCCAGCAGCAGGCCCGCCGCCGTGACCAGCCCCAACAGCCAGCTTTCCGTCAGTGCGACGAGTCCCGCGCCGATGACCAGCAGCCCCATATCCAGCAGAGTCATCGGAATACCTACCGTCCGCACCAGCACCCGCACCACCCCTAACATCAGGTACAAAGCCAGCAGATTGGTCGTTTCGCGCCAGATGACCATACCCACCAGCGCCAGCACCGCCGCAAGTCCGGCAGAAAAAGCATCATCGGGGTCAAGTTCCCGCGCCAGCGCCCACGCCACAAACACCGTCACGGAAGTAACAATACTGATCCAGAGCAGGTCAAGCGGCGGTTTATCCTCCATGACCCCTATCCCTAAACCCGCTATCAAGCCAATTCCACTCATCAAAATCACAAACCCATTGGAGGGGTAATGAAAATCCAGAGGGCGCCCCATCGCCGAAAACTGGGACCAGAGCGAAGATTTAGTAAGGTTGCTCATCTGCGTTTTTCCTTTGTTCTACCAGATATTAGCCGTACAATAGAGATATGAGAAACATACTGCGGGTGATATTGTTCGTCTGCGGGGTGCTGCTGATCCTCATCAATGGTTTATTGCTGTTGCTGCCCCGCCCGACGATTCACCTGATGATGGTTTCAGAGGCAGGCAGCACCGGAATCCATGCCCTTTTGCCCGAAAGTGGGGAAAGTATTCGTGTAACCGCCGGACGCTCTCAGCAAAAATATTTTTCGTGGTCGCCAGATAAAAAATGGATTTTATTCTCCTCCCAGGACTCCGGAATCATCAACCTCTACCGCAAACGCTTAAACGGCTACCGTGCCGAACTGCTGGAAGATTTTCCCGCGTCCAGCTTTTTTTACGCATGGTCGCCGGATGATGAGTGGCTGGTGTCGTATTTCATCAACCAGAATCTGGACAAAGATTTTTACCGGATGCGTCCTGACGGCAGTGAAACGTCTCCTTTTCGGCTTGCCAACATGGATCAAATTCTGGCCTGGCCGTCGGACTGGCTGCTGGCAACCACCTACAACCGGGGAGTTGTGGCGCTGTATCGGGTGTATCCGTTTGCGAATCACATGGAGTATCTGATAGGCGACATCCGGGATGATACATTTAAGGCGCTGTCACGGGATGGGTCGTGGCTGGTTTTTGAATCGCAGAATACGCTGTATCGGCTGACGCTTGGTGATGCTCAGGTGTCGCCCCTGCTGCCAGAATCAGAGGTAGACCATTTTCAGGGAGCATCAGCCGAATGGGTTATTTTTACGGGAGATGACCAGCTTTATCGGCTGTCGCTGCATACCGGCCAGTTTGAGCTTTTGCGAGATATGTCGGACTGTGCTTTTGTCGACTTTTTAGCCACCTCACCGGATGAACGAACCATGATTTTCTGGTGTGGGTATGACCGCCTGCACCGCCTTGATCTGTCCACTGGCCGCATTGATTTAGTGGCCGAAAACCTGCCGGACAGCGGTACACTTTATTTTTACAATACCTGGTCGCTGGACAGCCGTTGGGTGCTTTTCAGCGCCTTTAAAGACGATGTACGGATTCTGTATGTGCTGGATATGAATACCGGAACGTTCAAGCGGTTAACCGACTCGTACCGTTCTGAATCCTTCATCGCCTGGACACCGGACGGCGAATGGGCAATTATCAGCGAATATCTGACGCGGGGGCAGACGCAATTTTCCCTGATTCGGATTCGACCCGATGGGTCAGGCGCACAGGTTTTAAGCGACAAACCGACCTATTTTACCGGATGGTCGCCGCCATTTGATTCGAGTTACACCGGAATCATACCTGTGGTCGGCGGAATTTTGTTATGTACTGTCGCTGTGCTGATGCAGCGCCGCCGTGACCATGGAAATCTGTTCGTCTAAAACCGTGCGCGGGTCAAGCAGCAGATGGTCATCTTTCACACGGGCAATAATCGGCGGGTCGTGGCGGCGCAGGCGCGTTTGCATCTGCTGTGCCGACTCTGTATGTGGAGAAAAAAGGATGGTCGGCAGCGTTTCCCCCGGCAGACTCCCCCCTCCGACGGTAGATTCCCCTTCCAGCAGTTCTCCACGCACCGTCCCGGCCCAGAGTTCGGCTGTTTTCCGAATTTCCGCAAGTGGTTTTGCAATCATATTCCAGATAGGGATATGTTGAACCGCCTGCCCGCGTCGATAAAGATCCAGCGTTGCCACCATCGCGGCAATCGTCAGCTTATCGACCCGCACCGCCCGCGCCAGAGGATGCCGTTTGAGCAAATCCAGTGAATCTTTTTTGCCCACGATGACTCCTGCCTGTGGGCCGCCCAGCAGTTTATCCCCGCTAAAAATGACCACATCAGCGTTCAGGCTTTCCTGCACCATTGGCTCATGAGAGAGGCCAAACAGGGCAGTATCCAGCAGCGCCCCACTGCCCAAATCATCCACACATTTGATATTTTTCTGGTGTGCCAGTGTGACCAGTTCCGCCAATTCCACTTCTTCTGTAAAGCCAATCATTTTAAAATTGGAAGCGTGCGCCCGCATCAGCAGCGCTGTCTGGTCGGTAATTGCCCGTTCATAATCGGCCAGACGGGTGCGGTTGGTCGTACCCACTTCGACCAGCCGCGCTCCACTTTGCGCCATGACCTCGGGAATCCGAAAACCGCCGCCAATTTCTACTAACTGCCCCCGGCTGATAATCACCTCCCGTCCCTGCGCCAGCCCACTGAGAGTCAGCAGCACCCCCGCCGCCGCATTGTTGACAATCATGGCGGCTTCCGCACCCACGATTTCGGCTATTAAATCCTCAATTGGCTGCTGACGTTTGCCCCGTTTGCCACTTTCAAGGTCAAATTCAAGGGTGTTATAGCTGCCCGCAACGGCAATCACAGCTTCAATGGCTGCTTTTGCTAACGGCGCACGTCCCAGATTGGTATGGAGAATCACCCCTGTCGCGTTAATGACCGGATGCAACAGGGGACGAAACTGCAACTCAAGCCGGATTTTGACCTGTTCCAGCAGGGCAGCCGAGTCGGGTACGGTCTGATTCTGCACAAACGCCCACCGAACTTCATCCAGCACGTCCCGAATGACCTTCACTACCGCTTCATGCCCAAAACTTTCGACCAGCAGAGAGGACTCGCGCAGCAGCACATCCACACTCGGAAGCTGACGTAAAGACATTTTCTTGCCCTTCTCACTTCATTATGGAATTGTATCGTTCTACGTTAATCGAAGAAAAAAACTGACCCGCCGTGAACCTTTAACCGCGTTTTTCACAAGTTTTTAACGACTTTCTGACACAGCTTGTGCTATAATTAGAATATATGTTCTAGTCGGGAAGGTGGTGAAAAATGAAACCGAAGAACATCAAAGAACTTCAGATGCAAAGCCGGAAACTGCGTGCCAGACGGGTAGACCGCCATACGTATGTAGTCGAAAGCCGCACGAATCCGCAGGCGAACCATGTGGTGATGGTGCGGTTTGATGACGACGGCACGGTTTATACACGCTGCACCTGTCCCTGGGCGCTGCACAACGGCGTTGCCTGTTCGCACGTGCTGGCCGCGCTGGAATATATGGCCTCCCGCAAAGGCCGCCGTTTGAGCTTCTGGCTGAATCATGAGGATGCCCAGCGTCAGAAACATCGTACCTTTTACCTGGAAGGGGCAGGCAAAAACGATGGGGTCTGGATTACCAGCCGTTCCGCCTAATCTTTTTCCTGCAAGAGAAGGTGCTGCTGTTCCGTGAAGTATGCAATGATGCGGCGGTACAGGTCTTCCACAAATTCCGGCGATAAATTGCCCTCTGCCGCCCATGTCCGCCGTGTCTGATAAATTTCCTGCTCCCGCGCTGGCACAGAAACGTGTTCAGCGCTTTTTTTCAGGGCGGCAATCTCCTGCACACATGCCCCCCGTGCCGCCAGCAGTTGAATAATCTGGTAATCAATAGTATCAATTTGGGTTCGTAACTCGTCCAGCGAACTCATGCGTCCTCATGAATTTCTATTTTTGGGGAGACAGATTTTTAACTATACCATGCTTTGCCTGCCTTGTACGATTTATACAAAAGGAATTGGTTGACAGACGGCCCGCCCTCACGGTATGCTTAGGGACGTTTCCAGAAACCAGTACAATAACATGAGCGCATACAAACACCTTAGCGACATCCTTATTGTTATTGTTATCCTTATCGTCATTGCGATAGGGCTATAGGTGCTTGTGGGAACATAGAACGTTCAGGAATGAAGATAAAAGCCCCACAAGCAACTTGTGGGGCTTTATTTTTTTATGAGGGCGAACACCATGAGCAAAACAAATACACACCCTACCCATGCTCAGCAGGCGGCAGCCGCGCCTTTTCACCTGTGTATTTAAAAGCCACATTTTCGCGTGGCTTTTTGTTTTTTGAGAAAAGGGAGTTCTACATGGCAATTCAACACGGTTCGGATTACATCTGGATGAACGGCGAGTTTGTTCGATGGGAGGAGGCAACGGTACACGTCAGCGTTCATGCCCTGCATTACGGCACGAGTGTTTTTGAAGGGACACGCTGCTACGAAACGCCGGAAGGTCCGGCCATCTTCCGCCTGCAAGACCACACCCGCCGCCTGTTCAACAGTGCCAAAATCGCCCGGATGCCCATCGAAAAATGGTCAGAAGATGAAATTAATGAGGTTACGGTAGAAACCATCGCCCGCAACCACATGAAATCCTGTTACATTCGTCCTATCGCCTGGAAAGATACCCCCGCCTTAGGTTTAGCGACAGAGGGCGAAACCCAACTGGCAATCATGGTGTGGGAATGGGGCGCATATCTGGGTGAAGAAGGGCTGACCGGAGGCATTGACGCGGCCGTCACAAGCTGGCGGCGTCCCGCGCACGGCACGTATACCATGATGGGTAAAATTGGCGGCCAGTATGTCAATAATATTTATACGTCGCTGGAAGCCAAACGCAACGGGTATGTAGAAGGCATTTCACTGGATGTTAACGGGCTGGTGAGCGAAGGCGCGGGCGAAAATCTCTTTTGTGTGGTCGATGGTGTCATCCTGACTCCCCCACTTCATGCGTCCATTCTTGGCGGCATTACCCGCCGCACCGTGCTGCAACTCGCGGAAGATTTAAATATTCCGGTGGAACAAACCTACCTTACCCGCGAAATGCTCTACATTTGCGACGAACTGTTCATGACAGGTACGGCGGCAGAAGTCACCCCCGTGCGTTCAGTTGACCAGATTGTGATTGGCAGTGGTTCACGCGGGCCGATCACTAAAAAAATTCAGGATGAATTTTTTGCCATCGTGAAGGGCGAAACTGAGGACAGGCACGGCTGGCTGACCCGCGTGCCGCAAAAAGAAAAGGCATAAAAAGATGAAATTAAAAGGCGCACAAATTATCTGGGAGTGTTTAATTCGGGAAGGCGTTCCGGTGGTGTTTGGGTATCCCGGCGGCGCGATTCTGCCTACGTATGACGCGCTGTACGAATATTCAGACCGCATCCATCATGTGCTGGTGCGGCATGAGCAGGGCGCGGCACACATGGCTGATGGCTACGCCCGCGCGACAGGCAAAGTGGGCGTAGCGATTGCTACCAGTGGCCCCGGCGCGACCAACCTCATCACAGGGCTGGCAACCGCTATGATGGACTCCAGCCCGATGGTAGCGATTACCGGACAGGTGCCGCTGGCGGCGCTTGGTTCGGATGCGTTTCAGGAAACGGATGTGACAGGCTGTACGATTCCCGTCACCAAACACAACTATCTGGTTACGAGCGTGGATGATTTAGCGTATATCATCCGGGAAGCCTTCCATATTGCCCGAACGGGACGCCCCGGACCGGTGCTGATTGACATCCCCAAAGATGTGCAAAACGCGGTCACAGAATTTGAATATCCCGATGACCCGATTGAACTCCCCGGCTACTACATTCCAACGGAAGCCCGTGAGGAGGACATTGAAACCGCCCTTGAAATGATTGAGCAGGCCAAACGTCCGGTGATTCTGGCAGGGCATGGGGTAACGATGGCAGGCGCAGAAACGGAACTGCGTCGGCTGGCCGAAGTAACCCAGACCCCCATCGCACTCACGATTCTGGGCAAAGGCTGCGTTCCCGAAGACCATCCGATGGTCATTGGCATGATGGGGATGCACGGGGAAGCCGCCGCAAATCTGGCGATTCAGGAAGCCGATTTACTCATCGCGCTGGGAATGCGTTTTGATGACCGCGTAACGGGCAACATCAAAACCTATTCGCCCCATTCCAAAAAGATTCATGTGGAAATTGACCCCTCTGAAATCAACAAAAATATTCGGGTTGACCTCGCCATTAACGGCGACCTCGGTACAGTGCTGCGCCAACTGCTGCCGCGTGTGCGCCCGCAGGAACATAAAGCCTGGTTTCAGCGCATCCGGGATTGGAAAGAGGATACCGACCAGCGCGACATCGTAAAAAATGCCCCTACCGATGGCAAACTCTGGGCGCCGCATGTGGTGGCTGACCTGTGGAAATTTACCGAAGGGGAAGCAGTCATTACCTCGGATGTAGGGCAGCATCAAATGTGGGAAGCACAGTATTACCCCCATGCCCGCCCGCGTACTCTGCTCACCAGTGGCGGACTCGGCACGATGGGTTTCGGCTTTCCGGCAGCTATCGGCGCAAAATTTGGCTGTCCTGATGAGGAAATCTGGGCGATTGTCGGTGACGGCGGTTTTCAGATGACTCTCTGCGAACTTGCCACCGCCAAACAGGAAAACATCAACGTCAACATTGCCATTATCAACAACGGTTTTCTGGGGATGGTGCGCCAGTGGCAGGAAATGTTCTATGAAAAACGTTATGTAGCCACGCCGATGACCAGCCCGGATTTTGTCAAACTGGCCGAAGCCTATGGCATCCCTGCCCGCCGTGTCGAACAGCGCGAAGACATTCAGGAAGCCGTTGAATGGGCGCGGAGCATCAACGGCCCGACCCTGATTGATTTTGTGGTGGTGCAGGAAGATACCGTTTATCCGATGGTGCCAGCCGGCGCCGATTTACACGCCATGATTCGCCGCCCCGACCCCACGCTGGATATGTCCAAAAACTGGGATAACCCGAACGCGGTGTAAGCAGAAAAAGAGGTTCATATGAAGGCAATCTTATCGGCTCTTGTTGAAAATAAACCCGGGGTACTGAATCGGGTGGTCAGTCTGTTTCGCCGCCGCAACTTTAACATGGACAGTCTGACCGTTGGCCGCACGCACCGGGACGATGTTTCCCGCATGACGATCGTGATGGACTGCGACAACGCCAGCGACGCCAAAAAAATCCAGATGAATCTGTACAAGCTCATTGATGTGATTGAAGTCCAGGATTTGACGAATGAGCTTTACGTGCAGCGAGATATGGCGCTGGTCAAAGTGACCTGCGACACGGCGGAAAAACGCAATACCCTGACAGAAATCACCTACCAGTACGGCGCTCGTATTGTGGATATTGGACCAGTAGTGGTGATTGTTGAAATCACAGGCCAGCCAGACCGCGTAGAAGCCGTGATTGATGCGCTTAGCCAGATGGGAATCGTGGAAGTCGCCCGCACGGGTGTGGTCGCTATGGGACGCGGTACGCGGATTATGCAGCAGGTCAATTATGAAAGTAAACGTGCCATTGGCATCAAAGCCAACGGCCATATGCAGGCAAGGGAAGGGGTTTAACCTATGGCAACGCTTTATTATGACAAAGATGCTGATTTATCACTTCTGAACGGCAAAACCGTCGCGGTTATCGGGTATGGAAGCCAGGGACACGCCCACGCGCTGAATCTGAGAGACAGTGGCGTGAATGTGGTGGTGGGGCTGCATGAAAGCAGCAAAAGCCGCGCCAAAGCAGAAGCCGATGGGCTGCGGGTGCTGTCGGTGGCGGAAGCGGCCCATGAAGCCGATATTGTCATGATTCTTATTCCTGACCACAAGCAGACGGAAGTGTACTATCAGGACATCGCCGTCAATCTTGTTCCCGGCAATACCCTGATGTTCGCACACGGGTTTAATATCCGTTTTGGGCAAATTACCCCGCCCGAAGGGGTGGATGTGAGCATGGTCGCTCCCAAAGCGCCCGGCCATCGTGTGCGGGAAGTATTTACCGAAGGAGCAGGTGTGCCGGGGCTGCTGGCCGTAGAAGTCGATGCAAGTGGGCAGGCGGAAGCTGTTGCGCTGGCCTATGCCCGGGGAATCGGCTGCACCCGTGCAGGAGTCATTAAAACCACGTTTAAGGAAGAAACCGAAACAGATTTGTTTGGGGAACAGGTCATTTTATGCGGCGGGATTTCTGGCCTGATTCGCGCCAGTTTTGAAACCCTAGTTAAAGCCGGATACCAGCCGGAAATCGCTTACTTTGAATGTCTGCATGAACTGAAACTCATTGTTGACCTGATTTACCAGGGCGGGCTGTCCTATATGTGGTACAGTGTGAGCGATACGGCGGAGTATGGCGGTTATGTGACGGGTGATTATCTCATTTCCGATGCCATGAAAGAAGAAATTTCCGGCGTGCTGCACCGGATTCAGGATGGCAGTTTTGCCGATCAGTGGATTAAAGAAAATAAGGACGGACGCCCCTACTTTAAAAAACGTCGTCAGGCCGAACACGACCTCACGATTGAACAAGTGGGGCGGGAGCTGCGCCGGATGATGCCGTTCATCAACGCGAAGGAAATTCGGCAGGAAGATTAAATCTGCCCCCACTCCAGTAGGGACACAGCATTGCTGTGTCCCTACCTAAGGGGGTGAGGGGTAGAGTAACAAGGGGAGAACACATGGAAAAAGTCAATCTGGCAGAAAAATTCGCCCTGTTTCATGAACACTGGAGGCCGCGAATTGTCGGCGAACTGAACGAGTCCTACGTCAAGCTGGTCAAACTCAAAGGTGAGTTCATCTGGCATCATCACGAGCAGGAGGACGAGCTTTTTCTGGTTGTCAAAGGCCGCCTGCTGATGCAGCTTCGTGACCGCGACATATGGATTGAAGAAGGCGAGTTTTTGATCGTGCCAAAAGGGGTAGAACACCGTCCGGTAGCCGAAGAAGAGGTGTATGTGGTGCTGCTTGAACCCAAAACCACACTGAACACGGGCAACGTCACGAATGAGCGTACTGTTGACGCGCAGTGGTTAAAATAATGGGCAGGTATTCGCAGAAAGGGGGTGATTCCATTGACTGAAGATGGCCTTAGTGACCTTACAAACCCGTATTTAGTGAAGAAAGGAACACCCTATCATGGCATCCAAAAAAGAAGGCCCTGGTGTCGTCCGCATTTTTGATACCACCCTGCGCGATGGAGAACAGTCACCCGGCGCGAGCCTGACCAGCACAGAAAAATTAGAAATTGCCCGTCAACTGGCGCTCTTAGGTGTTGATGTCATTGAGGCGGGATTTCCGGCGGCCTCCCCTGACGATTTAAAAGCTGTGCAGCGAATCGCGCAGGAAGTCGGCACGCTGGATGGGCCTATTATCTGCGGCTTAGCCCGCGCCAACACCAGTGATATTGATAAAGCCTGGGAAGCGGTTCAGTTTGCCGCCAAACCGCGTATACATACTTTTCTGGCGACTTCCGAAATCCATATGAAATACAAATTACGGATGGATCCAGAAGAAGTGGTTGAGCGCGTCGGAAATATGGTGAAATATGCCCGTTCGCTGTGTGAGGATGTGGAATTCAGTCCGGAGGATGCGGGACGGTCTGATCCGGAATTTTTAAAAGTGGTGCTGAAGGTGGCTATTGAAAGCGGAGCCGCCACCCTGAATATTCCCGATACCGTTGGTTACACTGTGCCGGATGAATATTATCGCCTGATGCACAAACTCATTACGGAAACCGAAGGCAGCGAAAAGGTCATCTGGTCAACCCACTGCCACAACGATTTGGGGCTGGCAACCGCCAACACGCTGGCAGGGATTCGCGCCGGAGCGCGGCAGGTCGAAGTTACCCTGAACGGCATTGGAGAACGTGCCGGAAACACCAGCCTTGAAGAAGTGGTGATGGCCTTAAAAACCCGTTATCCAGTTTTTCAGGTTGAAACCAATATTGATACCGCACAGATTACCCGCACCAGCCGGATGGTTTCCAACTATACTGGATTGGTGGTGCAGGCCAACAAAGCGATTGTTGGTGCAAATGCGTTTGCTCATGAAGCCGGAATTCATCAGGACGGCATGTTAAAAGACCATCGCACCTATGAAATCATGACGCCGGACATGATAGGTTTGCATCAAAGTAAACTGGTGCTGGGCAAACACAGCGGACGCCATGCCCTGAAAACCCGTTTTGAGGAATTAGGGTATGAATTAACGGATGAGCAGTTTGAAATCGCCTTCAAACGGTTTAAGGAAGTGGCCGAAAAGAAAAAAACCATTACCGATGCTGACCTTGAAACCATCGTGTTTGACAAACTGAATCGTCCCGAAGAATTTTACAAATTGCAGGCGATTCAAGTCACCTGTGGTTCGCTGGGGATGCCTACTGCTACGATTCGGATGACCGGCCCCACCGGAGAAGAATACTGTGAGGCAGCCATTGGGGTCGGCCCTGTAGACGCGGCATATCAGGCCATTGATAAAGTCGTTCCGGTGGATGTCTCACTTCTTGAATACAGCGTCCATGCAGTAACAGAAGGCATTGATGCTCAGGGTGAAGTGTCTGTCCGTATCTGTGTCAATGAACCCGGTCACGACGATTATCGCACTTTCGGCGGCTACGGTTCTGACCCGGACATCATTGTTGCCAGCGCCAAAGCCTATGTCGCCGCGCTGAATCGGGTTATCGCCTGGCAGGGACGCGACTCAAAAGAATCTGCCGCCGAAATCGGGATTCAAACGAAATGAATACGTAGGGACACGGCAGTGCCGTATCCCTACAACATGAGAGGAAGCGAACTTGAAAACACTCTTTGAAAAAATCTGGGATACCCATGTGGTGGTCGAACCCGAAAATGCGCCCGCCGTTTTATACATCGACCTGCATCTGGTTCACGAAGTCACCTCACCGCAGGCGTTTACACAGCTTCGGGAACGCGGTTTAAAAGTCCGCCGCCCCTTGCAAACCCTGGCGACGATGGATCACAGCACCCCCACGACTCCGCGTAACGCGGAGGGGGTTATCCCGATTACCGACCCGATTGCTGCCGCACAAATCGAAACCATGATCAAAAACTGTCAGGATTTTGGCATTGAGCTTTACCGTCTGGGGCATGATAAACAGGGTATCGTGCATGTCATTGGGCCAGAAAATGGATTCACCCAGCCGGGCATGACCATCGTCTGCGGGGACAGCCATACCAGTACACACGGGGCATTTGGAGCGCTGGCCTTTGGCATCGGGACAAGTGAAGTGGCGCATGTGCTGGCAACCCAGACCCTGCTTCAGCGCAAACCCAAAACGATGGAAGTGCGGGTGAATGGGCGGCTGCAAAAAGGAGTCAGCGCCAAAGACATCATTCTGGCGATTATCGCTAAAATTGGTGTAGGCGGCGGCACGGGTCACGTCATTGAATATACCGGAGAAGCCATTCGCGCCCTGACGATGGAAGAACGCATGACCATTTGTAACATGTCCATTGAAGGCGGCGCACGGGCGGGCATGATTGCACCGGATGATACCACCTTCAACTATATTTACGGTCGCCCTCATGCTCCTCAGGGGGCGGAGTGGGAACGCGCCGTTGCGGAATGGCGCAACCTGCCCAGTGACGAAGGTGCAACCTACGATGCGCTGGTCGAACTGGATGCCCATACCCTTGAACCCATGATTACCTACGGCACAAATCCGGGGATGGGGATGCCGATTACAGGCCGCACACCCGACCCCACCCGAATCAGTGATGCCAGCGAACGCAATACGCTTGAAAAAGCCCTTGCCTATATGGATTTGCAGCCCAATCAGCCACTTTTAGGCCATAAAGTGGATGTGGTGTTTGTCGGAAGCTGCACAAATTCCCGTATATCGGATTTACGTCTTGCGGCCAGTCTGATGAAAGGCAACAAGGTGGCGCCGGGAGTACGCATGATGGTTGTGCCGGGGTCGCAGCAGGTCAAAAAACAGGCGGAAGCCGAAGGGCTGCATGAGATTTTCCGGGAAGCGGGCGCGGATTGGCGCGAAGCCGGATGCAGCATGTGTATCGCCATGAACGGCGACCAGCTTGCTCCGGGTGAGTATGGCATCAGCACCAGCAATCGCAATTTTGAAGGGCGTCAGGGCAAAGGCGGGCGTACCTTCCTTGCCAGCCCACTCACGGCAGTTGCCAGCGCCATTAACGGCTGCGTCACCGATGTCCGTACCATGCTGGAACGCGAATTTGCCTGAAAGAGATGACGCTTTTTGATAATCAGTTTCCTGAACGGCTCGACGACGAACTTCAAATCGCTCATGATATGGGCATAGAGGCAGCAGACATTGGCGACGCCCGTTTTGACGAGTACATCAATGCAGGAACGGTAAAGTGGGTTGTCACGAAGGAAGGTATCGTGCGAGTTATTCCGCATACGTTTGAGGGTGTTGAGCTAAATCATACGGTAGCCGCTAAGGGTAAACCTGTTTTAGCCGCAGGCGAGGTGGAAATTGCCGGTTCAGAAGGCATCTACTTTGGTTTAAGTATCAACAACCATAGTGGACATTACCTCCCCGATGCAGCCAGTCTGGAAATTGCTTTGAGTAAATTCGCAGAAGCAAATATTGTTTTCGCGCCAGAGAGTATTGAGCGATTGGAGTAACGTATGACAGAACAGGTTGCTATCTCCCTTCAGGAATTTGTCAAGCAATCGCCAGAACAAATTCAGGACTTCATTAAACAATCCTGGTCACAGGAAAATTTGAACTGGTGGCTTGGCGTAGCAGAATACGCAACCCTGAATACCTTCCAGCATCCGGGAAAAGTTCATCTCGAATGGGCACGGGTAGCCATCATGGTCTATGAACGTCTGGCGATGGCTTCTTCAGGGAAATCCGTAGATTTGATGGGTTTCAAAGCCCGATTGATCCAATCGCTCGGCAGTATCCAGCCGATTCCATTGGCGACTGCGGATGAAATTGTGCAGTGGTTTTTCGATAATCTACCTTATTCCTATGAGGAAACCCTGCAAAAGCTGACTATCGCACAAACCGGATTGAAAAATTTGCCGATAGGTGACATGAGAGAACTGCGACAGATTAAAAAACGCCTGAATGTTCTCAGTCTGATTTCCAATCTGGTTGGGCACAATGAGGAAATAGCACGCTGGCTAGAAATCCGTGAACGCCTGCCCTGAAAAGGAGGAGAAAAAAATGGCATTTGAGCGAATCACTCTCAATCCTGAACAATGCAACGGTCAACCCTGTATTCGCGGGATGCGTATGCCTGTGGTCACAGCAGTGAATATGGTTGCGGCAGGTATGACCGAAGATGAAATTCTTCACGAACACCCTTCCCTCGAAAGGGAAGATATTCGGGAAGCGCTGCGCTATGTAGCAGAAGCAATAAAACCTTGATTCTCTGTGTTGGAAAAGAGTGCAACGATGCAACCGTAAAACTTCGCGCTTGACCCTGCGCTTTTATGGCGGGAAGAACTTCCCAGAGGGCAGGAATTGATCCAGCTTGTGGAAAAAATGTGAGAGAGGAACAAATTGATGCAACCCTTTCAACCTTTTGACAGCAGCCTTGCGCCGCTGCCCATCGAAAACATTGATACCGACCAGATTATTCCGGCTCGGTATCTCAAAGTGACGGATAAAAATGGGCTGGCGGAAGGGCTGTTTTATGACTGGCGGCAGAACCCGGAATTTGTCTTAAACCAGCCAGAATACCAAAACGCACAGATTTTGCTGGCGGGGAACAATTTCGGCTGCGGCAGTTCCCGCGAACATGCACCCTGGGCCTTGCAGGGATACGGTTTTAAGGCGGTGATCAGCACCTATTTTGCCGATATTTTTTACAACAATGCGCTGAAAAACGGCCTGCTGCCCATCACCGTTGATAAAGATACCTATGAATCGCTGCTTGACCTGGCCGAAGAAGCGCCTCAGGCGACTATTCACGTCGACCTTGCCAGCCAGACGCTGACCCTTCCCGGCGGGCAGCAGGTCAGCTTTCCTATGGATAGGTTTTCTAAGGAATGTCTGCTGCAAGGCGTTGACCAGTTGGGGTATCTGATGAATAAAATTCCGCAGGTGGAAGCCTACGAAAAAAGTCATCCCCCGCGTGTTCAGACGCGGTTCAGCGAATAAGGGGGAAATGATGCACATTGACATCTACGATACGACCCTGCGGGACGGCACACAGCGCGAAGGAATCTCGCTATCCGTTCAGGATAAACTTCGCATCACGGAAATGCTGGACGACCTGGGAGTAGCTTATATTGAGGGTGGCTGGCCGGGCAGTAATCCAAAGGATGCAGCCTATTTTGAAGCGGTGCAAAAGCTGCCCCTAAAAAATGCCAAAATTGCCGCTTTTGGGATGACCTGTCGGGTGGATGGCGATCCGGCAAACGATGAAAATATCAAAGCGCTGCTGGACGCGAATACGCCTGTGGTGACGGTGGTTGGCAAAACCTCCATGCTGCATGTCAAAGAGGTGCTGCGAACCACACCGGAGGAAAATTTACGGATTATCCGTGAGAGCATTGCCTACTTAAAATCGCTTGGCAAGGAAGTTATCTACGATGCCGAACATTTTTTTGACGGCTGTAAACTGGATGAGGAATATTCGTTAACGACGTTGCAAGCGGCGCTGATGGGCGGTGCGGACGCGCTGGTGCTGTGTGATACCAACGGCGGCTCGATGTATTGGGAAGTGGAAGCACGGACTCAGCAGGTCAAAACGCTGTTCCCTAAGGTGACTCTGGGAATCCATACCCACAACGACGGTGAACAGGGAGTTGCCAACTCGCTGGCGGCGGTGCGGCAGGGCGCGACTCATATTCAGGGAACGATTAACGGGTATGGTGAACGCTGCGGAAACGCGAATCTGGTCAGCATCATTCCCAATCTGGAATTAAAAATGGGCTGTTCCGCGCTCAAAGAACCCCAGGCCATGCGGAAACTGGTCTATATTTCGCGCACAGTAGCCGAAATTGCCAACCTTGCCCCCGATGACCATGCAGCATTTGTAGGGAAAAGTGCATTTGCTCATAAAGGTGGGATTCATGTGGCAGCAGTACGCCGGAATGTGGACAGCTACCAGCATATTGACCCAACCCTGGTCGGCAACGAAATGCGGATTCTAGTCAGCGACCTTTCTGGAAGGGGCAATATTCAAAGTATCGCGGAAGCTCTCCATATAGATACGGAGGACAAAATTGCCCGTAAAGTCCTCAAGCAGGTCAAAGATCTGGAATACGAAGGGTATATGTTTGAAGGCGCGGAAGCCTCTGTTGTCATGATGCTAAAACGCGCTCAGCCCGGTTATACCCCCCTTTTTGAATTGATTGATTTTATGGTGCTGGTAGAAGATCGGAATGGGCGCGGTCCGGTGACTGAGGCTACGGTTAAACTGCGGGTAGGCGATCAGATTTTACATACCGCTTCTGAAGGTAATGGTCCGGTCAATGCGCTGGATAAGGCGCTGCGAAAAGCCCTGATTCCGGTATTTCCGGCTTTAAAAGATTTCCGGTTGGATGATTACAAAGTCCGTATTCTGGACGGAAAATCCGCTACTGCCGCCAAAACCCGTGTGATTATTGATACTCAAAATGGACATGACCGATGGAGTACCGTTGGCGCAGATACAAATATTATTATCGCTAGCTGGCGGGCGCTGGCCGACAGCATTGAATATGGCCTTACACTGGCCGCGCAGTGACCTGTCAAAAGTATCAATAGATAATCGTTCCGGCGTCCATTAAAATGCACAGGATATTCAGACCAGAGGATTTTTAAATGGCCGTCAGGATAACACTGCTGCCCGGAGATGGAATTGGACCGGAGGTGGTAAGGGCAGCTGTTCAGGTTTTAGAAAAAGCTGCCCCTCACTTAACTTATGAAGAAGCCCTGTTTGGGATTGCGGGTATTAGGAAGACAGGCGAAGCCTTCCCCAAAGCAACCCAGGCGGTCTGCGAACAGGCCGATGCAATCCTGATGGGCGCAGTTGGCGGGCCGGCAGGCAGCACCCCCCCTGGCAGTCCCCGACCGGAATCGGGACTGCTGGCGCTGCGGAAACATTTTAATTTATTTGCCAATCTGCGTCCGGTAAAAGCCTATCCTATGCTGGCCTCCCGCGCCCCCCTGCGAGAAGATTTATTAAAAAATGTGGATATTTTATTTTTCCGCGAACTGACAGGCGGGGCCTACTTCGGCCCCCGTCTGGAAATGGGCGAATCCAAGGGCAAAGATACAGCGTATGATACGATGCTGTATACCACCAAAGAAGTGGAACGCATTGCCAGACTCGCGTTTGACGCCGCCCAAACTCGACGGAAAAAAGTGACTTCTGTGGATAAAGCCAATGTGCTGGCTTCGTCACGGTTGTGGCGGGCAGCTGTCGAAAATCTTGCGCCGGACTACCCGGAAATTCACCTGGAACACGCACTTGTTGATGCATTTGCTATGTACCTGATGACACGTCCGGCGAATTATGATGTCGTCGTTACCGAAAATATGTTTGGGGATATTCTTACCGACCAGGCTTCGGTGATTGCGGGTTCACTGGGGATGCTGCCTTCGGCCAGCCTGAACGAAAGTAAATTCGGCCTGTACGAGCCAATTCACGGCTCAGCGCCGGATATTGCAGGCAGGGGCATTGCCAACCCCATCGGAACGATTTTAAGCGCTGCCCTGATGCTGCGTTACTCGCTTGGACTGGAAGCAGAGGCCGCCCGAATCGAAAACGCGGTGTTACAAACCCTGGAAGCCGGCGCCCGTACTGCCGATATAACCAGCGACGGGGAACACTCCATTTCCACCAGTGAATTTACTCAGGAAGTTATTGTACATCTCTAGGGAGAGCCGTTCATTGGAAAAAATTGTTGTTGCCTTTCAGGGTGAACACGGCGCTTATTCTGAGGAAGCCGCCCGTCAGTATTTTGGGGATGAAGCCAACACCCTGCCCCGCCCATCCTTTGAGAAAATTTTTGAAGCCCTTCAGCAGGGACAGGCCACCTATGGGATGCTGCCCGTAGAAAATGCGCTGGCTGGGACGGTGGCTTCTACCTATGAGCTGTTGATGGAACATGATTTTCGGGTGCGCGGCGAACACATTATCCCGATTCATCATCATTTGCTTGCCCCTGCCAGCACCAAGTTAGAGGATATTAAACAGGTCAAGTCCCATCCCCAGGCGCTGGCGCAGTGTGAAAAATACATTCGGCGGCGCGGCTGGCAGCCCATTGTAGATTATGATACGGCAGGGGCGGCTAAAAAATTGGCCGAAACCCCCGAACCCCATACCGCCGCCATTGCCAGCAGCCTTGCAGGAAAGTTGTACAATTTAACTGTGCTGGAAAAAGGGGTTGAAGATGACCCCTCCAATTCCACCCGATTTTTTATCATCGGACGCGACGACGCCGAACGCTGCGACCCTAGCAAAACGTCGCTGGTTTTTGCGGTACGGCATCGCCCTAGTGCCTTATATCGCTGTTTAGGAGCGTTTGCGGCACGTAATATCAACCTGACCAAACTGGAGTCGCGGCCTATGCGCGGGCGTCCCTGGCAGGTACTGTTTTATCTGGATTTTGAAGGCCACTGGCAAGACCCCGATGTAGAGGCGGCGCTGGTCGAACTGCTGCGGCAGGCTGGCTTTGTCAAAATGTTGGGGTCGTATCCGGCAGCGAGAGGCGGGCCAAATAGCCAATGAGTGTGCTGGTCATTAAACTGGGCGGCGTGGTGCTAACCCGCGATAACGCCATCCATGACGCCATCAAAATTATTACCGCCCAACACGCCATCTGGGGGCATGTAGTGGTCGTGACATCTGCCTTAAGCGGGGTGACGGATACGCTGCATGACATCGTGCAGATTGCGGAAAGCGGCAAAATTAACGAATTACGGGCAGAGATGGCAAAACTGCGAAAGCTGCACATCGAAACTGCTCAAAAAGCCGTGCAAAATTCACGCCAGTTAGAAACCCTCATCCGGGAACTGGATTTGATTTTTTTCAATGCGATGGATGATTGTGAAACGCTGGTGCGGAAAACCCAGGCCAGAGCGCCCTTAGCTGACCGCATTGTTGCCATCGGTGAGCAGTTGATTATTCGGATTCTAGCCGCCGCCGCCCGTGCCAGCGGCCTGAAATGTATTGCGGTTGATACCACCAGGATTATCGTTACTGATGACCGCCATTCCAATGCCCGCCCTATTTTTCATCTTTCCAAACAAAATATTGAACAAAATTTAAAACCCCTGCTACAACATAAAATCGTCCCTATTGTGACGGGGTATATCGGAGCAACGGAAAAAGGTGCGGTCACGACTCTGGGACGCGGCGGCAGTGATTATTCGGCTACGTATCTGGGCGCGCTGGTTGAAGCCGATGAAGTCTGGTTTTTTACGGATGTGGAAGGGCTGATGACGGCTGATCCGGCGCTGGTTAAATCTGCCCGTGTGCTGCCAACCAGTTCCTACCACGAAGTCGCAGAACTGGCACAGTTTGGGGCGCAGGTGCTTCACCCGCGTGCAGTTGAACCCCTCATTCAGCACAACATTCCCCTGCGGATTCGCTCCTTTGAACATCCACAGCACCTCGGCACGTATATTTGTGACCACACCCCCGCCCGTGACCATCGGATTCATGCGGTGACACAGGCGCTGGGGGTACTGGTCGAAGGGCCGGGGCAAAGCAATGTAGCAGAAGCCTGTAATAAACTGTTTTCAACCTACCTCAGCGACGACATTCAGCCGACGCTCCATATTGGATTGAACGCCAGCAATTTACTAATTTATGTGTCCCCCACCAGCGCGAATAAAGAGGATTTCCGTCAGGCCATCCAGCGATTACAGTCGGATACGGCCAGCGAAGAATGGCGGATTCAGGAAGTCACAGTGATTGCAGTCATTGGCAATTTGATTTTAGAGGATAATCTGGCTATTTTGCGGGCGCTGTCCAGGATGCATGTATCGCCGGAAGCATTCGGAAGTGGGTCACAGGGGGCGGCGATTGTGGTGGTCAAAACCGAAAAAGCCGACCTTGCCCTGAACTCGATTCACGACCTCATCAGCCGTTAACAAAAAAATGGCGGAGCTTTTCGCCCCGCCACCCTGCTCAGGAGTGCAAATTACAGATTAAACGTCTTTAAAAGGTGGTGTGCCTTCAGCGCCAGATGTAAATTCAAATGTACATTGGCATCGTCCATATCCAGCTGGGTAATTTCGGAAATGCGATTCAGGCGGTACACCAGCGTATTCCGGTGAATATTTAATTCTTTGGCGGTCAGCCGCATGTTGCCGTTGCTGCTGAAAAACGCATCCAGCGTGATGAGCAAATCACTTTTGTGCTGGTCGTCATAGTCGATGATGTCCGACAGCCAGCTATTGCAGAACGCGCGCAGTTGGTCGGCATTCACCGCCAGCAGCAGTTCATACAGGCTGAGGTCGCCAAAAAAGGTGACACGCGGCTCTGACCACAACTGGTCACTTAAGGCCAGCGCTTTTTCCGCTTCCTTAAAGGACTCGCGCAGGGCTTTTAAACCCACGCATGGACGCCCGACCCCGCAGGTGACAAGATTATTGCCCGCCATTTCCTGCAAACGCAGCCGCAGCGCATCAATATTCTGTTTCATCCGCATGGTGTGTTGGGCATCATCTACTGGCAGCAGCATGACCGTGCGGTCAACGTACTGACCGACCAGCCCTTCGATACGGCGGAAACGAAGTTCCTGCCGCACGACTTCGGTCATGCGTTCCGGCGTAAAATGCGCTTCAATACGCTGATTGGCCTGGGCAGGCAGGCAGCGGAACACCACCACCGTATACAGCGTATCCGCGCGGTAGCCGTTGCGTTCAGCCCGCAGCGCCAGCGCCGGATCGTCAATGGGGCCGCTGCTCAACCAGACCTGAATCCAGTCGCCGCGCACCCGTTCCATAG
>CAZKZS010000050.1:0-20501 GCA_964557285.1 uncultured Anaerolineae bacterium
GGTATGGCCTTGAAGCACCACATGTCCATTAACTGAACTGCATTCAAAATGATCTCTATCGCGTTTAAGGGGGTCGTATCCGCGTACAAATTCGCGGATGTCCTCCAGAATATCTTCGTCAGGTCGTGTTTTGACTGTATGTTCCATCGTTTTATATCCCTTTTCCTGATATTTTAACCACGATTGGATAGGCTTTCATCCATCTCGCGCACAGCGAAAGCCAATAAACCAGTCGCGTTCGCCGGGTTCACGGCGGAAGCGTTTTGCTGCGCTGGGGCCATAATCAATATAACTGCCCAATCCGCCCCGGTAAACACGGCGATTCGTGGTATCCTCCATATTTTCGCGTCCGTCATTTTTATCATAAGGGTAGGGACGGTACAAACTGCTGACCCATTCCCACACATTGCCGACCATATCATACGCCCCGACCCATGACATCCCGTTCGGGCGGCTGCCCACGTCGGCGGTCTGGTTGCTGCTGTTGCGGTCAAAGACCAGGGCATCTTCCGCCAGTTCATTTCCCCAGGGGTAAATGAGATTATCCGGCCCCCGGGCGGCGTATTCCCACTCTGCCTCCGTTGGCAGACGTGCGCCGCGCTGTTCGCAAAAATCACGCGCTTCAAACCAGGTCAAATTTTCACGCGGGCGGTTTTCTCCCTGAAAAGCGCCTGCTACCCCAAACTGGGCATTGGTCACTTCGTAGCGGTCAATCCAGAAGGGTTCATCAAAACAAATCGTGTGTTCCGGCTGTTCGTCGCGCCGTCCATCCTGATGCCCCATTGTGAAACACCCTACAGGGACAAATGCCATTTCTACCCCGTTAAAGGTGCGGGTGACGGGCGTCCAGTCGGAGTTGCTAGCGACGGGGGTCGGGGTTGGGGTCGGTGGCCCTTCGGCAATCGTGCCACAGGCGGCGAGGGTCAAACTGAGGAGAAACAAGAGGAGGAGTTTTTTATACATGGCTCACTATTTTCGTTCAAACCGTATCCAGTCTACCGCAACCGCCAGTTTTCGCACATCACCACTTTCCAGCACATCCGCAGGCAGCACCCACGAATCATAGTTCAGCAGCAGGGTAAGATTTTTGCCTTCCCCAACCACTTCCGCCGGAAGGGTAAATGAATAGGGATGAAGCGAATCAACACCGACTTCAACGGGTTCACCCAATGGCGTACCGTTTACAGAGAGGTTGAAAAGGCGGTTTTCCCAGAATGCCTGGGCAGAAACAGTAATTTCATAAGCTCCCGGCGGCAAATCCAGATAAACAGCCGTTTGAGGGGTATCCCCTGACCAGCGCAGGGTTAGCCCCGCGACAGTTTCCGCATAATGCCAGCCCCATCCGATAAAACGCTGGTCGTCCGTGCTGCCAATATCAATCTGATAAACCTCTGATTCAATTTGGGACGGAATCCGTGCCGGACAGCCATTGGGATGATAAGCGGTGCGGTAAGCCAGCACTTGCCCCTCAATCCGCCAGGGACAGACCAACTCTGGCAGCGCGTTTAAGAATCCAATAATTTCTTCCGGTTTGCCGCCGTTGGCCGTCACATAATCCTTATGAATCACAAAATAGCCAATCGGCCAGTTCCAGATGCGTTCGCGCAGTTGTTCCGTAACCACTTCCGGCTCAAGCGGGCGGCGCTGCCCCAGCCACGCCATCATTGGGTCATCCAGATGCAGATACCAGTAATTTTCCAGAGGAGCGCGGGCAATGAATCCGTTGACCATCCGTTTCCGATGGGTCATGCCGTAAAACTGGAATTGAATCGCGCGGGGGTCGCCAAGCAGCACTTCGCCTGTTCCTGCACCCGTTGGGATTTCAACAATGCCGTATGCCCCTTCTTCCTGTCCGATTTCCTCATAAAAGTGATACGGATGTAAAAGCGGCTGCATGGGAGCAGTTTCAAACAGGCGAACGTCTACCGCCAGCAGCAAAAACAAACTGCCCATGAGGGCGACTCGTGCTGCGGTGCGGCGCGGCGGACTCCAGGTTTGCCCAACAAAGACCATCCCACAAATGACAAATACAGGCCCCAGTCGCCAGGGCATTCGGAACATACCGTCCGTCACCGCATACAACCCACGAAACGGCATCGGAATTTCTGCGCTGCCTATTTTTACTGTCGGCCCCATCGCAAAAATCAAGGGCGGGAGCATAATCGCAAACCAGAACCACCTGGAGCGATTGGCGATTGGCGATTGGCGCAAACTGAATACGAAAGAAACCAGAATCAACAGCGTGATAAATCGTCCGGTAGTGGGGGTTGACCAATCCCACCAGGTTGCCGACATGGATAAAAAGCCTTCTGGAAAGGCTATGCCTGGACGATCATGCACCGGACTGGTGACTCGTGTGCCGCTAAATTCCAGCATCCAGGGCAGCGGTCCGGCGAACCACAGCAGCAGCAGGCACACACTTATGGATAAAATGCCTGCCAGAATCAACCGTATGCGATTTGAGGAACGCCAGAGGGTCAGCAGGCCGTAGGGGATCAGCGCAAACCCGACAAAAATCGGGAATTGTAAATCGGTTAACCCCAACTCCCACAGCGCCACTCCATGAATCCCTGCCCACAGAACGACTCGCCCCAACCGCCGTGATTCCACGGCTGTGACAATTTGCTTCCACAGCAGCAGGTGGGCTGGCACCCAGAACCAATCCATCAGATTCAGGTGCGTATTGGCGTAAAAGTAACGAGAGATAGGAAAAATTTGCAGGGCTGCCCCCCCGATAAGTGCAAGGGCAGGAGAAACTTTTTCACTTCTCAGCAGGACAAATGTTAAATAGCCGTTCAGCAGACAGCCCAAAAACAGGATCATGTTAATGGCGGTCAGCGTGCCAAAAAGCGGCTCAAAAATCGCCCATACCGGAAACCAGAATTGAGTCAGGGTATGAAAGCCATAGTTGCTCACTGCGGGAAACATCACAAAATTGCTTTCAAACATCTGAATTTCGGGGGTGGTGAGGGCGTAGCGTGTCCACCAGAAATTCCAGTTGTAGGCAAAAAAATCATACCCTGCGGTGTGTGTTCCGGTGAGGAAGATAATTTTGTGCAGCGTGATAAAAGCTAGCGTGCCATAAAACAGCACGGCCAGTCCATGCAAATGAAGATTTTTCCGGCTCATTTATAACGGGTCAGTCCATTGAGGGGCATACGTGGACGTTTCCAGCACTTTTTTCCGAATCCGGCTGCCATAGGCCAAATCCCATAAATCATAATATCGCCGTGCGCCCCACGTCATCAGGTTAAATACCGGAGTGTCAAAAATCAGCTTTCGCATAAACGAAGAACGGAAAATGACCTCTAAACCCGAGACAGCGTTGTGTTTGGCGGTCAGGAAGGTTGTCTGATGGTCACGCAGAGATTCGCCTGTTACCTGAATCTGTTCCGACCTGGCCGTGCCGATGCCGTGTTTTTCGCATAACATCAGGTGTTCAATCTGGCGTGGGTCAAATCCCATAATTTGCGCGGCGATAGCATCTAAAGCCACTAAATCGCCGGAAGCCAGCACCAACCCCATCTCTTTGGGGAAACCCGATTTGGGGCCGTTGCCTTCTAACCCGATGGTCGCATCCATCACGGCGAATTTCGGTTTCAGCAGTTTATTCAAATCCACCAGCGCTTCGGACAGCACCGGATGAAAATTATGGCGCAGCGTTTCCAGGCAGCCCCACTGATTCTTAATCGCTCCGGTGAGTGTACTTTTATTATGGGTTTTCATCAGGGGCAGCGTCACTAGATGGGTACGAGTCAAAATCTCAGGAATATGAATGTGTTTCAGGACTAACCGCGAGTCATCTTTGCTGCGGACAAACTGCCCCTTCGACATATTTACCCAGGGAACATTGTGTTTTTTGCAGATGTCTAAAATGCGGGTTTTCCGCACCGCATCTTCCACATTCACCACCACCTGATCCGATTCGACCACATAAATCTCACTGGCATACTCCTTGAGTACCTGAATGACTCCTTCCACCACCCAGGGGGCGCTGATTGCACCGGGGATCAGGATGTCCCATCCCAGATTGGGTTTGAGCGCAACCGGTTCGCCGCGTGGAATGTGGCTTTGATAATCAGCCAGTTCCATCGCCTCACGGACTTTTTCCTGCACCTGTCCGGCAGGCGCTTTGACGATGCTCACCGTCGGCATAACATTTTCCCGTTGCTCACTTTTTCTTGTTAATTAATCCGGCTACCGTTCGCCCCACCCGAATCGCGGCGCTGATGGTACGGTCTTCCGGGTAAAACTGGGTGGAATCGGTGACGTATAAGCCTCTGGTAGGGGTTTCCTGTTCCGGTACCAGTTCCACAAAATGGGTGTGGCAGATGGCCTGTGCATAACGGGCGCGGAACACCTGATACGACTTCACCCAGTTTTCCTCAAAGTCCGGGTTAATCATTTTGAGCATGGCGGCATACTCTTTAAACAAATAGTCCGCGTCAAATTCATAACGAGGATCGTCCGGTCTGAGATAATACGGGATGTACAGGATATGCACGTTTTGGTCCCGCACATGCCGATTCAAATTTGAATATTCGATAAACCCATTAAATGAAATTTCCGGATCATTTACATTTGTCCAGAAGGCATTGCTAAACGGGCGGTCAAGATGCAGCAGCATACATACCACCCCGATATATTCCACCCGGTCAATTTTGGCCTTAAAAGCGGCATCCATATTGGGGGCAATTTTGCTCAGGATAGGCAGGGCAACTGTTGAAACCACGTTATCCGCCTGCAAAAAGTCTCCCGTTTTTAGCCGTACCCCTTTGACCTGTCCCTGCTCAATGACAACTTCTTCGACCCCGACCCCGCCGCAAAGTGTGACATTCGGCTGTTTTTCCAGAAAATCGACCAGCGCATTGGTCACGGTATCCGTCCCGTATTCCAGATACCCTAGATAATCCTGTCCAATGAGCCCTTTACGGGAAGTTGCCACACGGTTAATCCGATGCCATATCCACGCGGCAGAAATTTTGTCGTGATAGTCGCCAAATTTGACCCCCAAGAGGGGATGCCAGATGACGTAATAGGCTTCTTTGCCAACTTTATCCATCAGCCACATTCGCGCCGGAATTTTATCCAGCTCGCTCCAATCCTTCCGCAGACGGGACGCCAGCACATGCAGTCCAAACCGTAGACGCTGAAGGGGCGGCACGGGCTTGAAGGTTAATAAATGCTGCGGGCGGCTGAACTGGTACAAACGCCCATTGTAAAAAAACTGCGTGCGTGAGATTTCCCAATGTAAAAAGGAACTCAAGTTTAATTCATCTACAAGCTGTATCAGGTCATGGTCGGCGCGGCAAATAAAATGATAAAACCGTTCGATATGAATTCCCTCAATGGGAATGGTGCTGGCAAGGCCGCCAAACCGAGAGGCAGATTCAAGGATGGTGACTTTTTCGCCTGCACGGGAAAGATCGTAGGCAGCCGCGAGTCCGGCGAGTCCGCCGCCAATAACAATTGTCGTCATAAATATCCTGTGTGTTTCTACAAACGCGGAAAATTATAGCAGACGAGGCAAGGGAAAAATAAACAGGGGGAGTGTCCCCCCTGTGCTTATGGACGATAGCCGGATTCCTGAATGCGATGCCCGTCACCACTGCTGAAAATTAGCACGTCAATGTTCCCTTCATCGTTGGGGCCAACGTTTACCTGATAATCACCGTAGGTCAGCTTATACAGGTAAATATTTTTCCACTTGGCAATTAGCAAATGTTGTTCAGGGTTGTCCGGCAGACGATCCAGCGCTTCGGCGGTTACATAAATAACCTGCCGCCCGTTGCCTCTGGCGTCGAGAGTCAAAATCTGAATGTCAAAGCCGGGGTAATCGGTGCGCGGGATGGCAAACACCGAATATTTGCCGTAACAGTTCACGGGCTGGATAGGGTCGTTAAAGCAAAAACACGGCAGGCAGGCATTGGCTGTTTTCACCGGACTCAGCGCAACAATTCCCAGCGCCAGAATCACGGCTGCCAGTGTTACAAAAAGGATTTTGCGTAAGGGCATAAGAATACTCCTAACCTCAAATCGTCATTATATATTTTGTGGCTGTCTCTGAATATGAGCAAATTTCATCGAAATGATATACACTACGCCCGCGTAACGCAGGGATAAGTGTTCATGCTGGCAAATATTTTAAAACGGCTGGTGATGATGCTGTTTGGGATAGCAGTAGCCTGGCTGATGGTCGAGGTTTTTTTGCGTGTGGGTTATGATTCCCTGCCCAGAGATGCCCGCAGCATCCTTCAGCATGTGCGGCGTGTTCCGTGGGATGAAGAAAAGCTCGTGCCACCGTTTCCCTATATTTTGAGCCGCGAACATCAGGCCATGCTTGCCCCCAATCATAAAAATTATCCGGTGCGGTGGGGAGATGCCCAATTTACCTTTGACACCATCAGTTTATGGGAAATGCCGGTGGGCTTCCGTACCAATGAACCGCAGTGGCCTGTACAGGTGGTTGCGCTGGGAGATTCTTTTACCTTCTGCTGGACCGCCTTTGAGGACTGCTGGGTTGAACTTCTACACAGCGATTACGGATACAGTGTGATGAATTTAGGCGTTCCCGGTACAGGCACACGCGCCCATCAAAGCCTGATTGAACCTTACGTGCAACCGCTTGAGCCGGAAGTTATTATCTGGCAGTGGTACGGGAACGATTTTAAAGATGATTATGACCTGGACAAAATGCAGGGAAATGTGCAGCCGCTTCCCGAACCCCCACAGCCCGATTCTACGCCGGATTACGGTACATTTGCGGAATATTCCGCCGTGTATCGCCTGATTCGGGACTGGTGGTACAAACGCGACCATCCGGTGGATGATCACGGCTTTGTCACCACCATCAATGGGAGGGAAATTTTTTTTACGGATGAACTGGGCGCGAATGATTTTGGATACGCTTCTGTAGAACACGGCTGGCAGCGTGGAATCGCGTCGCTGATTGAGGTGCATCAACGGGAATCCTTCAACGCGAAAGTGGTGATTCTCCTTATTCCCACTAAAGAGGAAGTCTACGCGCCAGAAGCACTCGATGCAGAGTTTCTGCAAAAAATGAGCGAAGGGCGGCTGCGACTGCTTTCCGTATGTGAGGAAAATCACTGGTACTGTGTGGATATGTATGATACGTTTCAGGAGGCAGTAAAATCGGGACAAACGGTTTATTATGCGTTTGATTTTCATCTCGATGACAGTGGTAATACGCTGGTTGCCAAAACTTTAGCCGACTATCTGGAAAACTTACCGGAGTAACTTTGAACAAACATCTTTTGCGTTTTATGGCGGTACTCATGGGCGCAGCAGTTCTTGTGCTAATCGTCAAAGTGAGCGCTCAAACCCCTACCCCTGACCCTGCGCTTGTTCAGCAGGGGCAAACCCTCTATCAGGCCACCTGTGCCTCCTGTCATGGATTAAATGCAGGTCAGGTTACAGGCAATGTGATTATTGGCAAAGATTTGGTCAATAACGTATTTGTACAGAGCCTTTCTGATGAAGAACTGCTGGCCTTTATTCAGCATGGCCGCCCCATTGACGATCCGTTGAATACCACCGGAATCCTGATGCCGCCGCGTGGTGGGAATCCCAATCTGACCGATGATGACATCATGCTAATTATCGCTTATCTGCGTACCCTGAGCGACCCTAACGCTTCCCGTCTGGTAGCCTCCGACGTGGAGGATACAGGAACGGGGACGGGCAAATATGAATGGGTTCAGGTCGTTGATAATCTGGATAATCCCTTACAGGTAGTCAATGCAGGAGATGGATCGGGGCGGCTGTTTGCTGCCGAACAAACCGGATTTATTCTGGTGGTGGAAAATGGTGAATTTCATCAGACCCCTTTCCTTGATATTTCCATGCTGATTCCCGATTCGGTGTATCACGGGGGGTATTCTGAACAGGGATTATTGGGGCTGGCGTTTCATCCTGACTACGAAAACAACGGGCAATTTTTTATCTCCTACACGAATGAGCTAGGGGATAGTGTTATTGCCCGCTATCAGGTCAGCGCAGAGAACCCGAATATGGCAGACCCCAACAGCGCTCAGGTTTTACTGACGGTTGATCAGCCTTTCCCCGACCACAACGGCGGTAATATTTTGTTTGGGCCAGATGGCTATTTGTATATTGCCTTTGGCGACGGGGGAAATCCGTATGAACCGAACTACAATTCTCAGAATCCGACCACGTTTTTAGGCAAACTGCTGCGGATTGATGTTAATGCCGACACCTACCGCGTGCCGGAGGACAATCCCTTTGTCAATGACCCCACTTTTTTGCCGGAAATCTGGGCATACGGGCTACGTAACCCCTGGCGTTTTAGCTTTGACCGCGCCACAGGGGATTTATACCTTGCAGATGTAGGGCAGTGGCTCATTGAAGAAGTGAACTTTCAGCCAGCCGATAGCACAGGCGGCCAAAATTACGGCTGGAGCGCTTACGAAGGCACGCAGCGTTATTTAATGGATGTACAGGTCACAGATGAAGTGACGCTGCCCGTTTTGCAATATACCCATGATGCGGGCTGTTCGATTACGGGCGGTTTTGTCTATCGGGGGCAAACCCTGCCGGACTTACAGGGAAAATACTTTTTCGGTGATTACTGCAACGGTACGCTGTGGACAGCTTCCCAGGATGATGCTGGTGAATGGAAAGCCGAACTTTTCCTGAACACCGATTTTGTCATTTCCTCTTTTGGGGAAGATGAACAGGGTGAACTGTATCTGGTCGATTACAAGGGAGCGATTTACCGCCTGGAAGCCGTCAATTAATTTCCGTGGGGCAACGTTGCCCCTACGGATTGATTTTTGCAAACCGTATCCAATCCAGCGCCAGCGCCAAGCTGCGTGGGTCGGCGCTTTGCCCCACCTGTTCGGGAACATCTGGCGAGTCATAAACAAACTGTACTCGAATATGTTCTCCCTCGCCTATCACTTCCTGCGGCACAAAAAAGGTAAATTCCTGAAGAAAATCGGTTTTTACGGACACAGTATCAAGGGGAGTGCCGTTGACGATGATTTGTAAGTCGCGCTCCCGCCAGAATGATTGTATAGCCAGCGACATCTGATAATCGGCAGGCGGTAGATCAACATAGAGTTCAGTTTGGGGGTACGCACCCATCCAGCGCCAGCTAATGCCCGCCGGATATTCCGGCCAGTAAAATCCCCATCCTAAATACAATTCATCCTCTGTCCCGCCAATATCCACCTGATAAACACCGGACGAGATTTCCGGCGGGATACGTGACGGGCAGCCGTCAGGATGCCAGGCGGTGCGGTAGGCAACTACATCGTTCTCTACCCCAATCGGGCAGAGTAAATCGGGCAGTTGATTAAAATAGCCGATAATTTCCTGATTGGTGGTGGTTTCCAGGCCAATAGCATCCTGATGAATCACAAAATAGCCAATCGGGTAGCTATAAATCATCTCCCGCAGGAGTGGTTCAACCTGTGCAGGCTCTAAATCCCGACGCTGCCCAAGCCAGCTTAATACAGGATGGTCAGTTCTCAGATACCAGTAGTATTCCAGATAGGCCCGCGAAAAATGTCCCGTAATCATCTTTTTGTGATGAATCGACCCGTAGTACATGGTTTTGAGGTCTTGTGGGCTGCCCACCGTGACGATTCCATCTCCCACCGCTACCGGAACTTCCACCACCACATAATCATAGGGTTCTTTCGCCATGGTTTTGTAAAAACTATAAATAGGGGGATTAGGCTGTGTGCCAATAGGAATCAGATGGTGAGCAAGTAGAGTCAGCAAAATCAGGGGTAAAACTGCCAGTGAAAATTTGAGTTTTCGGGCGAAAGAAGGAGTCCAGGCCAGCCCTACAAACACCAGCGCCGGAAACACAAATACCGGTCCCAACCGTCCCGGCGCCCGAAACGTGCCGTTCATCAGGTCGTGCAGCCACGCATATGGCGTCGAAATCGTTGTTCCTGCGATGCGAATTTCCATGCCAGCCGAAAAAATCAACGGCGGCAGCATCACCCCAAACCAGAACCATTTTCGGTTGTTGCCGCGGTGCATCAGGCTGACCGCCAGGGCGCTGAACACGGCCAGCGTAATAAATCCTCCCACCGAATTCAGCCGTATATAATCGGGAATCCCGATATAGCCGTCCGGGAAGGGAATCCCCCAGATTAACCCACCTTCGGCTGCGACTGCTTTCTCGCGTTTAAATTCCAGCATGGGGCGCAGGGGGCCGATAAACCATGCCAGCAGAATAAAAACGGATAAGGATACCCCCCCAAGAATTATCAGTTTAAATCGGGATTTGCATTGCATCAGGGTTAAAAGGGCATAGGGCGGCAGGAGAAACGCTAGAAAAAGCAAATACTGCATGTCCGTCAGAAGCGCTGCCCATAAAGCTGCCCCCTCAAGGACCGCCCATAACCAGCCTTTCCAGCGATGATTGACCTGACGAGCAACTTCACCCCACAGCAGCAGATGAGCCGGATACCAGAACACGCCCAGTAGATTCGGCGTTGTCCACCACGTCGCCAGCACCATCAGAGGGGTGATTTCCAGCGCTGCCCCGCCAATTAATGCCAGTCCATTGGAAACCCCTTCGCGTCGTAAAAACGCGTAACATAGTGTTCCGGTCAGGGTGAACGCCGTCCACGAAATGACATTAAACGCGCCCAACGCCCCCAAAAAAATTTTGGCAATTGCCCACAGAGGAAACCAAAAAACCGCCAGCGTATGGTAAGAAATATTGGAGGTAAAGGGGAAAATCACATAGTTAGTTTCGTATAAATTGGTATCTGGAGTCTTCAGGACATGCTCTACCCACCAGTAGCTCCAACTAAAATGATAATAATCTGTTGCTCCCTCCCCCGGAATCCGCGAGCCTGTTGTAAAAATGACCGTATAAAGTGCGAGAAATCCTATCAGGAGATAAAAGAGGAAAACAGCCAGTTGTCGTTTAAGCGGCATCAGACTTTAAACTTTTGCCTTCCATTCTTCGCGCAGCACCCCCATGTAAACGAGGTCATCATATGCGCCATCGCTCCATACATGCGAACGCAGCCGCCCTTCCTCCACCAGTCCACAGGCACGGTAAGCCCGTTGAGCGCGTTTATTGCTACCATGCACCCGCAGCCAGACCTTATGAAAATTTCGTTTCTGAAATGCATATTCCAGCAGCAGGGAAATAGTTTCACGTCCGTAGCCGCGCCCCCAGTAGTCTTTATCGCCAATTGTAATCCCCAATTCACAGGTATGGGCAGTCGTATCAAAATTGAACAGCGCACAAAATCCAATCAATTTACCGTCCGCTTCAATCGCAAATTCCGATCCGTCACGCCCACCGGAACTTACTTTCTGGTCAAATTCTGCCTGCAAACGGGACAAGGATTGTGGCATGGGTGGGTCGCCGCCGCCTGCCAGTTCAACGGTCACATCATTGTTAAATTCACACAAGCGCGGCAGGTCGTCGCGGGTCAGCGCCCGCAGGATCACTTTTTCACCTTTAAGCATAAAATTACCAATCCAGGAATTAGCTAATCGGGAGTCGCGTGTTCCATCTGGTCAATGTACACCAGTGTTGCCACCCAGAGTCCCTTAATAGGTTTGTGCAAAATCGTTGCCAGAATCACAATTAAAGGGATTCCGGCCAGCATCAACACGACCAGCGAAATATCGGTGGTCAGGATGAGTATCAGCGATACCAGTACCATGATAAAACTGGTCGCCACCACGTTCACATAGGCCGCTCCTGTAAAATCTCCTACCATGCGTTCAAAAGGCGTGTGGCAGACCGGACATTCTTTGTGCAGGGCGTACAGCCCGTTAAAGATGCCAGCTTTACCGCAGTTCGGGCAGCGACCCATCAAACCGCGCAAATACATCACTATTGGATGATTATTCATGTTGAAAATACCTGTGAATTGCCCACGATACCCCGTCCTCATCAATGCTGGGGGCAATGGCAGCCGCCTGTTCCTTCAGTTCCGGTACGGCGTTATCCATCGCCAGACCTAATCCAATCGCCTCAAACAGCGCAACATCATTTTCCCCATCCCCAATGCCAATAACAGTCTGTGGGTCAAGGCCGTGATACTCACACCACCACCGCGCCCCTGAGCCTTTATTCACTCCTGGCGCGACTCCATCAGCAAAAAACCCCTGTTTTTCATGGCGTCCGCGCTGCTTGCTTAACTCGATGTCTGTGCGTGCTTCCAACTGACACCAACCGTCCTCAGCTAAATGACTCACGTAAAATGCAGGAACATTCCAATCGGGAAGCTCATGCAGAGGGCGAATGGTCAAACCGGAACGGGGCAACGAATCTTCTATCGCCAGTTTATTACCGTATAAAGCGCCTTTTTTAATGACTAGCGCTCCACACAAAGATTCAATCTGGCGAGCCACATCGCGCATGACTTTTTCCGGCAGCAGCACTTCGCGCAGAATACGACCCTCCGCATCGACCATCTGAGCGCCAGCACAGACAATATGCACCCCATTCAGGCACTGCGCTTTGATATAGGGTTCAAGAAAGGAATAGGCGCGTCCGGTGCAAAATCCAAATGGAATCCCCCGGACCTTGAGCAGATGAAGCGCCTGAGTCACATTTTCGGAAATGGTGTTATGAATGGTGCTGACCGTACCATCATAATCACTGAGCAAACCCCGATATTGCATTTAACGTCCTGCGATAACCTCTCTGACCACCAGCCGCCCCGTAGGGTCATAAACGTACACAGTATCCCCTGCATTGTTCCACACGGGGGCATCTGAACACCAGTAGACCCGACTCGGCGGGGTATCAACACCGCAACCGGTATGCAGAGTCACCCGCCCGTTAGGTGGCAATACTACGTCACCAAAAGTATAAATGTTCCGGCTGTCATCGCCCACCGTGAACCCGATAATATTAATCTCAACCGTGCCGTTGTTGTAGAGCCGCACATATTCTTCATTCATTTTTTCTTCGTCGGGGCCGGGGGGGTCATACTGCACAAAATCAATAGCTACTGTGGCCTGACTCGGCTGCCAGATTCCTATACCTGCGGCAGCCGCTTTTTCCTGTGCCTGTTCAATATAAACTTCATACTTGACATTGGGTTGAATAGATAGGTTATTTGCCCATCCTGATCGTACAATCACATAATTCGCCAGTTGATCACCTATCCAAAGATAAGCCAGGGTACGATCATGCTGGTCTTTTTGCTCAATATCAAATTCCAGCCCCACTTCCCGCCCTTCTAACAACGAACGAGTAAACTCAGTGGCTTCTTCGTAATAAGGCTGCTCAAGTTCGGGTGTATTGATGCCAATCAGCCGAATCCGTGTGCCGTCCGCCAAATCGACTGTATCTCCGTCAATGACTTTTTCAACTCTGGCGCTTTCCAGATCTTCCGGACGGGCGGGTACATTTTCTACGGCTTCTACGGCAATATTTTCCGAATCGGTATTTTCTGGTACGTCATCGTTTTCTTCGCCGTTTCCATTGCAGGCTGCCAGAATCAGCACGATCAAAATTAGCCCCCAAAAATGTTTTTTCACTGCGGGTTCTCCGTGATAAAACTACCCCTTTAGTTTAGCTGTTATAATCTGATTCGTGCATCCTGTAAGGAAATCTTTATGCTCAAATTTATCCACATGAGCGATACGCATCTTGGCCCCACGCCAGACTATACCCTGCATGGGCGGAATACCTATCAGTATACGTTAGCCCTGATTCAGCATCTGAACCAAAAGCTGCCCTTTGTGCCGGATTTTGTCCTGCATACCGGAGATGTCACCAATTATTTTGAGGATGAGGCCGGAAAACTGGCGGCAGCGCTTTTTGCAGAATTAAAATATCCTATTTATTATGTCGCGGGAAATCATGACAGCCCGGATGTCATGCGCCGATTTTTGCTTCAACAGCCAGAGGGTGGAAATGACCCTTTTATCTATGATTTTATGGTGCAGGATTTTCATTTTCTGGTACTGGATACACGCGGTAGACCCGACCCACAGGGGCTGGTATCGGAAGCACAGCTAAACTGGCTGCAAGAAAAATGTGCCTCATCTCCTGCCCGTTCCCTGTGCCTGGTCGTTCATCATCTGCCTCTAAAAACGGGCAATAGCTGGTACGATAGAGACATGCGAGTCATGAACGAAGAAGCCCTATTTGACGTACTAAAACCCTATCAAATGAAACTGCGCGGGGTCTTTTTTGGGCATATTCACCGCCCCTATCTCGGCTATCGGGATGGCATTTTATGCAGTTCCGCGCCTTCCGCCGCTTTTCAATTTTATGCCTGGCCGGATATGCCGCGTTCGGAATTAGATGAAGTGCTTCAGGGGGGATATTCCATTGTCACAATGACGCATGAACAAACAATTGTGACCCATCATTTCATCCAGAGTGAGGTTTAAATGGGTATAGATTACAGCATCGGTTATGGATGTGTGCCAAAGGAACAGCTTACCACCGATGGTATTATTCAACGTTTAAAAGCGGGCGAACGGGCGGCTTCGATTATCGAATTTTATCGCCAGAACGACGATCAGCGTTCCATTGAACATATGGGCGGTGAAGTCACCCTCCGCACAGGGGGTGGAGAATCCGAAACCCGAACTGTGCTGGTCAAAGACCTGTTGGCCGAACGGAACGAACTGGAAGATTTCGCCTCTTATTGTGAAGGCTGTCCCGCCAACCGTATCAACAGGCCGTTTGGCTGTATTGGCCGAATAAACTATCCGATTTCGGCACAGGTGGAACTGTGGATGCTGTATCAACTGCCTTCGCCGGAAGAACCGCTTCCCTATCTCCTGCTCTCCAAAGCAGAGGAAATGGGGTTGACCGGTGCAACCGCCCGTCAATATCGCCATCAGGAAGGGATTATTTTTCAGAATCCCGATACGATGGGGCGCGAATATCCAGAAATGAAAATCACGGCTGACCAGCTTTTTGAACTGCTATTTTTGCTAGGCACGATTCAGCCCAAGCGGGCGGTCATGATTTTGATGTACATGGGCGCAATTCAGCGCGATATGGAAGCGGACGAACTGATGAGTTTAACGCCTGCTCCACCGGATGCGGCCCAACGGTATCCTTTTCTGCTCAGCATTTCGCCCGATGATGATGAGTCCACACGCGATTTTAAGCAGTTTTTGCATACGCTGTATCTGGCATGGCTGCTGGATCGGGAAGTGGTTCTGGATGTGTAATGGCGTTTACTAAACTTGCCCCCCATATCCTGCTTGAGCCACCTATTGATGAAACGCGGGAAGTGCTGGCACGCTGGCAGCCTCCGGTCGTGAAATCATTGGGGGACATCGGATATTTGCCCCTGATTGCCGATGTCATCCCTGAAACCAAGCTCATTCAGCGTTTTTACTGGACTCATCCTGCGGGAGAACCCGGTAACTTTGAGGGCTGGATAAATACCTACGGCGAAGCCACGCTTGAAACCTGGCTTGGTATGTTTCACGGCTCGTTTGCCAGCCAGCAGGGAAATTCTCGCATGTACGTAGAGTCATTTAATGAGGCAGGCACTTCGGAAGCCTATCTGCGCTTTGAAGCGGATCGGGTTAATACCATGTACAGCCGCTACGGGCTAAGGTCGGTGGTCATTAACGCGGCTGTTGGGACAACGGAAGCCGCCGACTGGATTCGTGCTAGGGACGTAGGGCTGCTGGATGCGGTACGGAATACGGGCAGTTTAATCGGCCTGCACGGATACGCGGGGCTGTTTATTACCCTGTGGCATGGGCGGGCAAATTTAGGCAACCCGAACAATGAGCGCCGCCTTTACGATGATCCGCGCAATCTGGTTTTCCGCCCCATCATCCGCTATGACGACCCGGACGGCATGGAGTCGTGGCTGGCGTTCCGATGCCGACGCGACCATGAGGCGCTCCGTAACATGGGCTACGGGGATTTAAAAATCGTGCTGACTGAATTTGGGCTGGATAACGCAGGTTATGATAGCTACCGCCATTACACCAACAACGAATCACGCGGCGGGTGGCGCACCTGGATTCAGGATTGGGAGCGTTTGGGGATGTTGGATGGGAAAACACCGGAGGAATTTTACGCCGACCAGTTGCTCTGGGCTGACCAGCAGTTTCAGGAATATCCGTTTATCGAAGGGGCGACCATTTTCACCTATCATTCCGACCCCGTTAATCGCAACTGGTATGATTATGACATTCGAGGACCGATTACGAATGTGCTATTCCGGCGCTGGTTTGGGGAAGAATTTGCGGCTTACCCAACACAGCCGTTGGTTGACCCCAAAGTGACCCCCGGCCCGACCATTCCCCCCGGCCCCGGCCCCATCCACAGCACGCCAGATTTTCATTTTGTGATTCTAGCCTCTCAGCAGGAATTGGCCTGGTGGTATGAGATTGAGGCGGCGCGGCGCTACTGGGAAGCCTTTTATCCCAGTGTGCTGCTCGATTATCAGATTATCCATTTTTTGCCGCATGAAACGTCCCTGATGGTGACGCTGATTACCACGCCGGAAATGCGGTTCACCGTGCATGACAGCATTTTGCAGCGCTGGCCGTTTGTGGGAATGGATGTGGTAGAAGTGACCAGCGCCATGCAGCTTGCGGAAATTCTGGCGTCCCGAACAGCCGCGAATCGCCGCTTTGGATGATTATCTGACTTCTGCTCCCTGTTTTTCGATGGCGTCCATCAGCGTATGAAATTCAGGGATGCTTAACTGCTGTTTGGCGTCGCTCATGGCAACGGGCGGGTTGGGATGCACTTCAACCATTAAGCCATCTGCGCCGCTAGCACGCACAATTTTTGCCAGAGGAACAGCAATATCCCGCCGTCCGGCGGAGTGCGAAATATCCACAATGATGGGCAGGTGGGTTTCCTGTTTCAGGAGGGGAATGGCGCTGATGTCCAGCGTATTTCGTGTCCATGTCTCGAAGGTACGAATCCCGCGCTCCATCAAAATCACGTTCGGGTTGCCACTGGAAACAATATATTCCGCCGCGTACAGGAGTTCTTGTAGAGTCGCGCCAAAGCTGCGTTTCAGAATCACAGGCTGGCGGATTTGACCCAGTGCGGTCAGCAAAAAGCTGTTCTGCATATTCCGCGCCCCCACCCAGAAAATATCCACATATTCGGACATCATCGGAATCTGGCTTCTGTCCATGATTTCCGTTGTTACCAGCATGTCGTATTTGTTCGCTACCTGACGGGCGATTTGCAGTCCAGTTTCGCCCAATCCCTGAAAATCATAGGGGGAGGTACGCGGTTTGTAGGCCATGCCGCGTAAAATTTTGACCCCCCGGCTGGAAATCGCGGCGGCAGTTTCGTCCATCTGTTCCAGACTTTCTACCGCACACGGCCCGGAAATCACGGTAAAATGTGCGTTGCCAATCTGTGTGCCATCGGGCAGGGTAATAATCGTTTTTTCGGCTTCCGTCTTACGCTGGACCAGGATTTTGGCGCGGGCTTCTCTTTCCTCCAGCGCCAGGGATGCGCGGAAAATCTCCTTAAACAGCGCCTTGATGGTTTCGTTGCTGAACGGGCCGTTGTTGGCACGTTCCAGCGCCTGTAACATTTCGGCCTCACGCTGCGGGTCGTAAAACTGCGTTCCTAGCTTGGCCTGTAACTTACCAATTTCCGATGCGATTCGGGCGCGTTTGTTCAGCAGTTCCAAAATTTGCAGGTTCAATACATCAATTTGAGCGCGAAGTTCTTTGATTCCGTATTCGGACATGGGTTTCCTCAGTACACAAATTCTCGTATGTCATAGCGGCTAATTTTGGGTAGTCCCTGTGTGAGCAATAAATTTTGTTCGATCGCCTCCCCCTGAGCAGCACATTCTTCCTGAGTCAGCGGCTGCAATCCGGCCTGCACTGCATCTTTTGCATAGGGCATATCGTCGTTGACCAGCAGGTGAGAAAAATAAAGAATATCGTCATCATCTAAAGGCATGGCGTTTAACACACGAATAGTTTCCTGAACATGTACCTGTGCGAACTGATGACCGCCCACCCCCAGCAGCACAATCACCCCTACGGCTACCCCGCCCGCTTTCATGGCTCGAACCGCCTGAATCGCATCGTCGGGATGGCCGGGTTTTTTGAGGAAATGCAGGAGTTCCGCGCTGCCGCTTTCCAGCCCAATATACACCCGTTTTAGCCCATACTGGTTTAACAGGTGATAATCCTGAACGGACTTTTTTTCACCGCTAAAGCCATCTAAAAACGCATAAATACCGCCAAGCGAATCGACATCATACACCTGATGCACTTCCTCAATCAGGGGCAGCAGTTTGGGCATCGGCACGACCAGCGCGTTGGCATCCCCCAGAAAAATCGTGCGGCGCAAACTCAGCCCGTCGCCTAAAAAATCTTTCACTGCCTGCGCGTGCTGGCGAAATTCATCGGGCGATTTAATGCGAAAAGGGCGATTTTTATAAAAAGTACAAAAGGTACAGGTGTTAAAAGAGCAGCCTTCGGTGGCCTGTAAAACCACCGCCATGTACTGGTCCGGTGGCAAAATGCCAATCGGCTGATAAACCTCATGATACCGTCGGGCATCGGCAAGCGAGTGCTGTTCATTAAAGGCAATCACGCGCTGGAAAGCAAGATGACCCTCCTCCGGTAGAGGATGGTTAAGCAGGGCTTCGCCGGATTGAATCGCCTGATATGCGGCGGTAACAGTCTGGTGGCTGCGAGATTCGATTTTGAGGGCTTCTGGCGGAGAAAGCCACACACGGCAGCGTTCCTCACCGGCAGGACGCCAGCGAGCCAGGATTCTCCCATCTAACCCGCGCCGATAAGCAATTCCATCCAGATAGGCCGTCCACAGGCGTCCAGCTAAATCGTAGCTAAAAACATCGGCGTTGGACGGGTCATCCACGCTGACGGTTAAACAGTTGCGTTTTACGCTGATGGTCAGGGGGCGACCCTGCCAGCTTCCCGTAATGACCATGATCAATCAGGGGATAAAAGGAGTCAGCCTGTCACCGGACACAATTTGTTGAATACGGAGTTCTTTAGCATCTAAATCCGTTTCACACTGCTGAACCAACTGCTGCCCTTTTTCAAACAGCGCAACGGCTTCATCCAGACTCACGCTGCCGCTTTCAAGCTGGTCAACAATGGCTTCTAACGTTTTAAGGGCTTCTTCCAACGAAAACTGCTCACTCATGATATTTTCTCTCTTTCACGGTCGCTTTGAGTTCCCCATCCTGTAATTTAACCACGATGCCCGTTCCGGGGGCGGCCTGCTGCACACTGTTCATTCGCAGCCCATCTCCAGCGCGGGTAACAATGGCATATCCACGTTTCAGAATATTTTCAGGATTGGCGGCTTCCAGGCGTTTTTGCAGTGCGGCCACTGCCTGCCTCTGCTGCCGGATGGATACTCTGGCGGCATTGGTAGCACGAGTCGAAAGGTCATCCACCTGCTGGCGCAGGCGGTGAATCCGATTTTGTGGGGAAAGCAGGCGCAGCGTGCGTTTTTGCCCTTCCAGCGTATCCCGATATTCCTTCACCAGCGCATAAACCGCGCTTTCCATGCGTTTTTGGCTGTCCCGTACCGTATACAAAATATCTTCGCCGTTGGGAGTAGCGATTTCAGCAGCAGCAGAAGGAGTCGGGGCGCGGAGGTCAGCCGCAAAATCGACCAGTGTAAAATCAATTTCATGGCCGACACCTGCAATCGTCGGGATTTTAGAGGCGGCTACGGCTCTGACCACACGCTCATCGTTAAAACACCACAAATCCTCCAGGCTGCCGCCGCCACGTACAATCAGCATCACATCAATATCATTTCGCTGATTTAATAGCTCAATGGCGCGGACAATCAGGGGCGGGGCTGTGTCCCCCTGCACTTGAGTCGGGCTGAGAATAATTTCCGCAGCCGGATAGCGGCGGCTTAGAATATTTAACACATCCCGGAAACCCGCCGCGTCCGGGGAGGTGACAAGTCCAATTTTACGGGGAAAGGCCGGAAGTGGTTTTTTCTTTTCCGCATCAAACAGCCCTTCCGCCGCCAGTTTAGATTTTAAAAGTTCAAACTGACGGTTTAAGTCGCCGACGCCCGCAGGCTGCATGACCTCTATGTACATCTGATAGACGCCCTGCGGCTCGTAGACGTTGATGCTGCCCCAGACAATGACCTGATCGCCGTGTGCGGGTTCAAAACTTAGCCGCGCTGCTGCCGTGCGCCACATGACACATTTTAACTGGGCTTCTTCGTCCTTCAGGCTGAAATACAAATGACCGGAGGCCGCCCGTTTGTAGTTGCTCACTTCGCCTTCCACCCAGACGGCCTGCATTTTTAAGTCACGCTCAAAAAGCTGACGAATATAACGGGTGACTTCGCTCACCGATTGGGGCTGTTGTTCTTCTGGTTGAAAGAGGGATAGCTGTTCAGACATAGCGGGAATTGTAGGGCAGGATGTGCTACAATTCAACGTGCTGCTAAAAATGAGGATTTGCATGAACGAACAGGAACGCCTGAAACTCGCGGAACATCTTGCGAGGATGAAATTTCAACGCGCCCGTACAGAGATTCG
>CAZKZS010000051.1:0-20349 GCA_964557285.1 uncultured Anaerolineae bacterium
CCCATAAAGAGGGAGGGGCTTTTTCTTTCTCCCCTCTCCCCGCATAGCGTGGGAGAGGGATGCCGAAGGCAGGGCGAGGGGAAATATACCTACACAAATTACGGCACAACAGGCAGACTGTTGATGTCGTAAGGCTGATTATTGAAGTTCAGTTGCAGGAATTGAGAGGCAATCCAGCCCTCAATCGTCCCGGTGGGGGTGTTGTACGTCACTTTGAGCCAGTCGCCCGCCTGAGTCCGGCCTATAACGGCCACTGTTGTCGGACGCCCATTGGTTTCCGCAGGAATAGCAAACAGGATTTGCCCATCGCTGGTCGGAATCGTCCGTAGATTCAGGGTTTGTCCGGGGCTGATAAGCAGCTGGCCTACTACTTGCGGCCCGGAAGCTGTTACCGCCGTTGCGGAAGGCTGGAATACATTCACCGGAGCAGCGCCCTGCTGTGCCTGATTCAACTGCTGCGGGGAAATTTCCTTTGGCCCCGCCGGAACGTTATACGGGATAAGTTCCCAGATGCCCGAATCAATCAGGTCAAGGTATTCGATGGGATCATCAAACAGTTTACCCAGATAACGAATCTGCACGTAATCCGCCCGCACCCAGCAGGAGAACAGCGCCCCCGGCTGCGGCTCCCAATCCACGTACAGCCAGAAATCGCTGATTTGCAGATTGAGTAAAAAGTCCTCTGTAAAATTGGCGACCGAAAAATCGGGACCCGCCAGTTCGGTGAAGTCAGGCAGCCCTTCGACGGTAATCGCATAGGTGACGCCAATTTCGCCCGTTTCGTCACGGGGGCCGGCCACACCATTAATAAACAGTTCCTGACTGTTGGGGATGCCTTCATAAGCAAATGCCTGCGTGCTTGGATATTCGCGGCATTGCAGTTTGGCGTTCTGGTCAATGTTGGTCAGTCCGCAGACGACATCTTTCGGGGAACACAGCGCCGCCAGCAGTGAGCCGCCCGGCGCTACTGGAGCAGTGGTCGCCGCCACAACAGGCTGCGTTGCTACTGCCACCGTCGCTACAGGCGCAACCGGAGTTGGGAGTGCCTGCTGTGATTCCGGTGTGGCCGTGACCACAATGATCACCGGCGTGGGAGTCGGCTGATTCGGATCGGGGGTAGCCGTAACGATAATCACCTGTGGTGTGGCTTCTGTCGATGCAGCCGCTTCTGCTGGGGTCGCTTCCGCAGCAATCGCCGTCGGTTCGGCTTCTGCAACTTCTTCGGTAGCAACAGGTTCTTCAGTGGCTTCTTCCGTCGCAGCAGCCGCTTCTTCAGTGGCTTCTTGTGTCACCGCCGCCGCTACTTCCACTACCCCTGGCAGGCTGTTTAATCCAACTGACAGAGGAGTTTCTTCTACAATGACCGCCCCATCAAAAAAGACGAGGCTGTAAAGGGTGCCGCCAAGCAAAGTTTTTTCGCTGCTACCAAGCGCATATGTCCCTGGGTCCACATCGACGGCTTCCCCTGTGGAAAGGGATTCAAGGCCAGCCGCAATAACCGTATCATCCAGCGCAAAATCAACCGGACTGCTGCCCAGATTGACTGCCTGCACACGGGCTTTTTCCGGTGTTAATCCGGCTGTACTGTCGGTAAGGGCGGTCACACTTAAGCTATCCGCGCTGCCTGTTACGGCCAGCGTTTGTGAGTCCGTGCCAACGGTGACGGTTTCTGTAAAAATGGGGTCACTATTCGGGGCAGCACCCGCTTCTCGCAGCGCCAGTTCATGGTCGCCTGCGGGCAGGCCAACATGCGGGCTAAATTCACCCGGCGAGAGATTGGTAATCACCAGAATATCGTTCAAGTATACATCAATGGCGGGCGCTTCTGCAACGGCATGAGCAAAGCGGGTCAGCACCGCATCCGGCGCGGGATTCACGGGTGATTCCAGCACAAAGGTCGTGGTCTGCGTTGGGTCGGTGTTGTCGGGTGTTATTACGAAGGTGTAATACACTCCGTTTTGTAAATCGACTTTGCCCACCTGAGCAATCGCATCGGCGGCGGTACCACCTGTCGGCGCAACCACCAGATCATATACCCCTACCGGAAAATTCAGCGTGCCATAGGGAACGTTATAACTCACACCCGTCACCACCGGAAACCCAATGTCTGCCCGCACTACGTCCACAGTGGGGGCGGTAGGCGCGGCATGAACAATGCCTACCCGCGCAAAACCCAGGTCAAGGCTGTCCAGCACATCCTCATATAAAAATGGCTGAAGGGAGGACGGGTCGCCCTGCAAAATCCAGCTATAAGCCAGAGCAGGTTCAAGGGTAATCTCCTGACTAAAAGCAGCCGCGTCAGAAGCGGCCGACCCCGGTAGGCGAATTTCCACAGTATGAGCGCCCGCCGGAACAGTTAAATGTTCTGTGGCTTCTCCAAATTCAAGCGCTTCGGCCACCCGCGTACCATCCACATATAAGTCCACAGGCGTGGCATTGGCAACCGCATGAACCAGCCGCAGCCGTGCTGTATCCTGTGCATGGGAGGTCGGTAGGGCAAATACCCCTATCACCAGCGCCAGTAATCCTGCTATCACTATCCGTTTTTTCAACATCTTTTCTCCTTCATCCGGCTGGCAAGTCTACCACAGCACGCATGACGATAAATCTTCTATCAGCTTACGCCCATCTTACAGGCTTAATGGTAGGTGAACGCAGTGAGCGATTCCTGCCCTTTTTTATCCCAATCAGGGCGGGTTAACCCGCCCCTACCCATGATGGAGAAAAAATTATGTGCCGTGTTCCCACTGGTTCAGGTAAGCAACCTGTTCATTTGTCAGGGTATCAATGCCAATGCCCATCGCTTCCAGCTTCAGCCGTGCCACTTCCTGGTCCACTTCTTCGGGCAGGCGATATACCTGATTCCCAAGCGATTTGGCGTTGGCGACCATGTATTCCGCGCCCAGCGCCTGATTCGCAAAGCTCATGTCCATCACACTGGCGGGGTGGCCTTCGGCGGCGGCCAGATTAATCAAACGGCCTTCGCCCAGAATATTCAGGGGTTTGCCATCCAGCATATATTGTTCTACAAACGGACGGACGCGGCGCGGTGCGCCTTCGGCGGCGTTTGCCAGCGCTTCCAGATTAATCTCGACGTTAAAGTGACCGGAATTGCACACCATCGCGCCGGCTTTCATGGCTTTCATATGCGGCAGGTCAATCACGTTAATGTCGCCTGTAGCGGAAACAAATACATCCCCAACCGGGGCAGCCTGCATCATCGGCATGACCTGGAAACCGTCCATGACTGCCTCCAGCGCCTTGACCGCATCCACTTCGGTGACAATCACATGCGCTCCAAGACCTTTGGCACGCATGGCAATCCCCCGGCTGCACCAGCCGTAGCCTGCCACGACTACCGTTTTACCCGCCAGCAGAACGTTGGTGGCGCGGATAATGCCGTCTATGGTGCTTTGCCCTGTGCCGTAGCGGTTATCAAACAGGTGTTTGGTATCGCTGTCGTTGATGGCAACGACCGGAAATTTTAATGCGCCTTCTTTTGCCATCGCTTTGAGGCGAATCACGCCTGTGGTGGTTTCTTCCGTGCCACCAATGACATTTTCAATTAAATCGCGGCGGTTTTTGTGCAGTTCACTGACTAAATCCGCCCCGTCGTCCATCGTGATATGGGGTTTAAAATCCAGCGCGGCGTTGATGTGATTAAAATAGGTTTCGTTGTCCTCCCCTTTGATGGCAAACACCGGAATTTCGTAGTGAGCCACCAGGGACGCGGCCACATCATCCTGTGTGCTGAGGGGGTTGGAGGCGCACAGCAGCACTTCCGCCCCGCCCATCTGAAGGGTGTGCATCAGGTTGGCGGTTTCAGTCGTGACGTGCAGACAGGCCGAAATCCGCAGCCCTTTCAGGGGTTTTTCCTGGGCAAAACGCGCCCGAATCTGGCGCAGGACGGGCATTTCTTGTTCTGCCCATTCAATGCGATAGCGTCCGCCAGTAGAAAGATTTACATCGGCTACATGGTGTTCAACAGTCATTTTTTCTCCTCAATTTTAAATGCTGGCCCTTCAACAAAGGGGCTGTGAATCTGGAAGCCAAGTTTCTGATAAATATGAATCGCCGGAAAATTCACCTGTTTGACGTTCAAGACAATCGTGTTGATGTCTACCGTGAGCAGGTGTTCCACCACTGCCGCCGTGACCTGTGTCCCCAGCCCTCTGCCGCGTGCCTCCGGCGATGTGAATACATTGCCAACGGCGGCGACTCCTTCCTTACGGGAAGCCACATGCGTGCCTGCTGCCGCCTGAATAACACCATTTTCCTCAACGGCAAAAAAAATGCCGTGTTCAACCTGAGTCGGGCTGAAGGCAAGCAGTTCCTCATCCGTTCCCAGCGACTGCTGATAAAAGGTGTTCAAACGCGGCGCATCTTTCCCTGTCAGGCGGACAACCGGAATCCGTTCTGCCGGAGGGCAAAACGTGTCGCGGGTTGTGACCATGCGCCACAGGTGGATCAGATGTCCAATCGTATAATGCTCCTCAAACATGGGCAGCAGCGATTCAGAAAACATACAAAAAACATCAGGTGGCAGTGTGATGGTTTCCATGACCGCCGCTATTGTTTCCTCTGAACCGTGCATCGTCAACACCGGAGTCGAAAATCCGGTATAAATCAGCACGAATCCGGTCAGGGTATGTTGTTCAAAGCCGCCCCAGAAATGCGAAAGCTCCCAGTGAGGGGAATCCAGGTCGCCCAGCGAGTAGGCGGTTTCGGCTTTATCGGTGTGCATCAACTGGCGCAGCGCGGCGCGGTCAAAACAACGGCGTATGTCCATGGTTAGCTGAGTAAAATATCCAGAGCGCCTTCATCATTAAATTGTTCACGCATCCGGCTTACAAATTCCTGTGGGGTGAAGTGGTGTTCCTGAGTGCCATCATGTTCCAGCGCATACGTGCCACACAGCGACGCGATACGTCCGGTGAGATGCCAGGGCAAATTTAAACTCAGGCCGCGCAGGATTCCGGCACGGTACGCATCCCCCGCGCCTGTCGGATTTTTGGGCAGGCGGGGTTTAAAAATCGGGATGTGAATGACTGAGCCGTTGTAATAAATATTCGATCCATCCTGACCCAGGGTATTAATAAAAACCCGCCCATTTTCGGTCACCCGGTCAAGGGTGAATCCGGTACGGCTTTGAATGACTTCCCATTCATATTCGTTGCACATCAGCACCGCGCAGCTTTCAATGCCTTCCCGAAGGCTGTCCCCGTCCAGACGGGCGACCTGCTGACTGGGGTCATAGAGATAAGGGATTTTTTCTTCCCGACATTCCTGTACGCGGCTGGTCATGGCCTGCGGGTCATCGGGCGAAATCACCACAAAATCCGGTTTTTTATCAACCACCTGGTTAATACGGTAGCGCCCCGACAGCGCCATCGCGCCCGCATAAAAAGAGGCAATCTGGTTGTTTTCCATATCGGTATTGCAGAAAAAAGACGCGGTAAAAACGGTTTTTTCTACGACTACTGTTGATGTATCCACGCCAACCGCTTCCAGATGGCGGCGGTAATCCTCAAAATCCTGCCCAACCGTTCCAAACAGGCGCGGACGCTGCCCCAAAAGCCCCAGGGTATAGGCAATATTCGCGGCAACTCCGCCGTAGTGTTTGGTCATGTCATCGACCAGAAAACTCAGGCTGACTTTATCCAGCTTTTGTTCGATGAGGGAGTCGCGGAATTTACCGGGGAAGTGCATCAAATAGTCGTAGGCAATGGAGCCAGAGATGAGTATATCCAATGTGTTATCCTTACCAATCCAGCGCCATTATTTTTGTCCGAATTTGTGGATTGTCAAGGAGCGCTATGTGGGCGGGCGAAGATCGCCCACCCGTCCCTGTTCGCATAAAGGGCTGCTGCTCTGCAAATGATATAGGTCGCGTTCAATTTCAGTAAACTGGCGCACATAGCGATTCAGGCAGGTCCATTCGATAAGCTGCTGGAAGGTGCTGGAAAGCTGCCAGGCGCGAACTGTCCCATCGGCGCTGCCGGAAATGCCAATTGTTCCATCCGGGCTAAAGGCCACACTTTGCACCCAGTTGGTATGCCCTGTAAAGCGGCGAATTTCCTCACCGGAGGCAATTTCCCACAGAGTCATCGTTGCGTCGTTAGAACCCGTCAGCGCGTAAAGCCCATCCGGGCTGATGGCAACCGCGTTAATGGCATCGTTGCGCTCCCCAAACTGGCGCACGATCTGACCCGTTGCCACATCCCACAGCAAAATTTTCTGGTCGAACCCGCCCGAAAGGATAAATTTGCCGTCCGGTGTAAAATCGGCCTGGCTCACGCGGGCAGAGTGGGCATCAAAGACCCGTACCTGCTCTCCGGTGGAAATGCTCCACAGGCGAATCGTGTTGTCGGCGGAACGGTTAGAAAATGAGCCGGAAGTGGTCAGCAGAAACGTTCCATCCGGGCTGAAGCGTACCGAAAGTACCCCCTCACCATGTCCGGTGAAGCGTTTTTCTTCTTTGCCCGTACTCAGATTCCACAGCACCGCCGTTTTGTCATCAGAACCGGAGGCAAAATATTTCCCGTCCGGGCTAAAGGCTACGCTGTTTACGGCTTTTGTGCCGTGACCCAGAAAGGTATGCAGCGGCGTTCCCGTTTCCAAATCCCACAGGATAATTTCGCCATTTTTAGAGGAGGTGAGGGCGGTATTTGCCACCGGACTAAAGGCTACACTTAACACCTGCGCGGTATGGCCTTCCAGATGCATGATCGGTTCAGTCTGGTTGATGTCCCATACCCGTACAATGGTATCGCCCACATCAAAATACCCACCGCCGCCGGATAAAATCCGCGTTCCGTCCGGGCTGATGGCGATACTCTGCACCCAATCCTGATGGCTGATAAATTCGCGGATTTCCGCGCCACTGGTTAAATCCCACAGCACCAGCGAGTTATTTTCGTCGCTAAAGCTGCTGCGGCCAAACCCCGTCAGCACGGATTTTCCGTCCGGACTGAGCGCCACGCTGTTAATCGTGTTTTCCAGATGGTCAAAACTCTGCACTTCTAAGCCCGTCTGGATGTCCCACACACGCAGGCTGTTATCACGCGCACCAGATACAATAAACCGCGCATTACAATCAATACTGTCTATAACATTGGTGTGTCCGGTCAGGAGTTTCAGTTCTGTGCCGTCGGCAAGGTTAAAAATCTGAATTTTGCCGCCGCTTTCATCCCAGCTTGCGGAAGCAATTAAACGGCCATCAATAAAACAGACACTTCGCACAAACCCTAAATGGGGAATGCTGTATGTTTGTTCCCCTGTTTCGACATCCCACAGGCGCAGCGTGCGGTCATCCCCAAGCACCCGTTCCTGCCCCGAACCAGAAATTGCATAACTTCCGCCAGGGCTAAAGGCCAGGTCAAAAACCTGCCCTTCGTGGCCCTGAAATTCACGAATCGCTTTAAAGGTCTGCGTATCCCACAGCACAATCTGACCGCTTTTTGTGCCTGTCAGGATTTTTGTTCCATCGGGGCTGTAGGCGACACTCAGCACGGCGGCAGGATGGGTAAAAATATGCTCCACTTTGCCCGTACCAGCGTTCCAGAGGCGGGCAGTGGTATCATCGGAGGCGGAAAGGATATATTTTCCGTCGGGGCTGTAGGTTATACTGTTGACAGTTCCACTATGGCCTTCCAGAACACGCTCTAATTCGCCCGTTTGTAAGTTCCAGATTCGGATGGTAGTGTCTGTGCTGGCGGAAATCCCGTATGTAAAATCCGGGCTGTAATCCACGGAAGTGACCGCGCCGCCGTGTCCGCTAAAGACTTTCCGTGCGCCGGGGGAATACACGGCACGCGCCAGCGAACGCTGTACTTCTGGCGGCGGCGGCAGAATCACGCGGGCGGCTTCCATTGCCAGCGCAATCGCCAGATTTGGGTCGCTGTCCAGAAGGCTGTTGGCACGGGCGGCCAGTTCCATGCTGCGGGCGCGTTCGGCGTTGTTTTCAGCAATATCGGCCTGTTCGCGGGCTTCCTGTCTCTGGAACACGGCAATAATCCCAAAAGCAACCGCGATCACCGTTGCCACAACCACAGAACGGAATAACCAGGTGATCCGCTGACGGACATTCCGCGCCCGCACGCTGGCGCTGATGTATGAACGATGCAGGGGGGTAGGGGCAGGTTCTTTATTTTCCCCTTCAGCCAGCCACTGCTCCGCCTCTTTTAGTTCGTTGCCCATCAAAATGAAGCTGTTATCGTAGTTATTTTTCTCCCACGTATTGGCCCGCATCAGCAGGCGGGTGTGAGCGCGCACATGCTGCATGTCCGTTTCAAGGGCGGAAATTAACTTCTGAAAGGCAGTGTCGAAGTCATCCTCTTTGTTGAAAAAAATCCAATTGATATGGGCGATTTCCTGTGGGATTTTTTTGGGGTCAATGTCCCGATACACAATCGGAATAATACGCTTGCCATTTTTGATAGCCGACGTGAGTTCGCCGACACAGTATTCCGACTCCAGATAGTCCGGGCTGAGGATGGGAACACAGGTTTCCGCGCTGAGAATGCCGCTTTCAATTTCCAGACGAAAATCGGTGACGCCCGGCGGAATATCTTCCCAATCGACCCAGACTTCGTAGTTGCGCTTGCGAAGTTCGGTATCAACCTTTTTAACAAATTCTTTATCAAGACGTTTGTAAGAAATGAAAACGTCACTTTTGTTCATAGGTGGTTGCCAGTTCTATGATGTTATCCAGATTATCTTGCAACTAAAACGCCCGCGCAATTTCACTATAACTTCAAAAATGAAATTTGTGTCTACAACAATACTAACATTTTTGTGGCAGACCACGAAATTTGTGGTATAATTCCCTTAATTGCGGCAGATTAGCCAAAGAGTCATTTTCGACTGGTTGCAAAATAGGCCGACGCATTAGTTTTGCGTCGGCCTATTGTCTTTAAATCGGAGGAAAAATGTCGGAGTTCAGGGTAGAGATTGCTTTCATAGCGGCGGTTTTTGTACTTATCACGTTGATTTCGCCCGGTGCGGGGTTTTTGCTGGCGGTGGCGGCACTGCCGTTTCTTATTACCCGATTGATTATTCAGAATCGCAATATCCGTGACCTGGAACGGTGCATCGAACGGTATTTACGTTTGAGCCGCGTGGGTAGATAAAGAGGGAAGTGGGCTGGTGTTCATCAATCAGGACACCAGCTTTTTTCTTCAGAACAATCCCCAGTCGGCAGCCGCGCCTTCTTCCATCATAGAGGGGTCCCACATTTCGAGTCCCATCTCGATGGTGGTCGGTACACCCGCCGCTTCCTGAGCTGTGCGGCGCATTTGTTCCATCAACTGAGGTGCGTAGGGGCAAAACGGAGTCGTCATGATGGCGGTGACATGCAGGCGGTCCTCCTGCAAGTCAATGTGACGCACCAGACCAAGCTCCACCACGTTCATCCCGATTTCGGGGTCAACCACCCGCCGTAAGGCTGTAAGAATGGCCTGCTCTTTTTGTTCAAGTGGAATATCTGACACGCTGATTTTCTCCTGCGACCTGATATGATATATGCCCGATGCTACCATGCCTGAGTCTTCACGTCAATCGAATAAAAAAGACAAATATCTTTTTTATTGACGCAGCATGGGGGACATGTTAGAATCCTCGTAAATCACACTAGAAATAATCAAGAAGGTAGATAATGAGTTCTGTTCTCGAAATCCGTGATCTTCATGTGAGCATTAATGACACCCCCATTTTGAAAGGGGTCAATCTTGTTATTCGACAGGGCGAAACTCATGCGCTGATGGGCCCCAACGGGTCGGGGAAAAGCACGCTGGCCTACGCCATCACCGGCCATCCGGCCTATGAGGTAACTGGCGGAGAGGTGATTCTGGATGGGGTCAATCTGTTGGAACTGGAAGCCGATGAACGCAGCCGGATGGGGCTGTTTCTGGCATTTCAGTATCCGGTGGCCGTGCCGGGGGTGACAGTGGCGAACTTTTTGCGGCAGGCGATTAATGCCCGTCTGGAAGCCAGGAGCAAAGATGAAGATTTTAAGGGCATCAGTATTCCTGAATTTACCCGCTTGATGCGCTCCAAAATGGAATTGTTAGAAATTGACCCCAAATTCGCCGGACGTTATTTGAACGAAGGTTTTTCCGGTGGGGAAAAGAAACGGAACGAAATTTTGCAGTTGGCCGTGCTTGAGCCGCGTTTTGCCATTCTGGATGAAACCGATTCAGGGCTGGATATTGATGCGCTGCGGATTGTGGCGGACGGCGTGAACAAACTTAAGGGGCCGGGGCTGGGCGTGCTGGTGATTACACACTACAAACGGATGCTGGATTACCTCTCGCCGGAGCATGTTCATCTCATGATGGACGGGCGGCTTGTCGAAAGCGGCGGACCGGAACTGGCCGAAGAAATTGAAACACAGGGCTACCGTCCCTTCTTTGAAAAATACGGCCTGGAAGTGACCGAAGAATAGTCAGAGGGGAGTAAAACACATGACCGACATTGTACCTTCAAGCAAAATTTTGACCGAAGAAGAAGCCTCTCTGCGTGACCTTCGCAGCGAAGCCAGTTATCTGGAAAAATACGGTTTTCATTATCCCGATGAAAACTATGTATTCCGCAGCCGCCCCGGTCTGGACGCGCAAATTGTGGCCGAAATCAGCCATATCAAGGGCGAGCCGGCCTGGATGCTGGAGCTGCGTCTGAAGGCGCTGAAGGAATTTGAACGCCGCCCGATGCCTACCTGGGGTGGGGACTTAAGCGGCATCAAATTTGATGAAATTTACTACTACGTTCGTGCCACCGAAAAAGGGACAGCGGACTGGAATGAAGTCCCCGATGACATTAAAGAAACCTTTGACCGTCTGGGGATTCCCGAAGCGGAAAGGCAGTTTCTGGCTGGTGCAGGGGCGCAGTACGAAAGTGAGTCAGTTTACCATAATATACAGGAGCATCTTGAAAAACAGGGTGTTATTTTCCTGAGCATGGATGACGGACTGCGGCAGCACCCGGAACTGGTTAAGGAATACTTTGGCTCAATTATCCCTTATACCGACAACACATTTGCCGCGCTGAACACCGCCGTATGGAGTGGGGGCAGCTTTATTTATGTTCCCAAAGGGGTGCATATAGAGATGCCCTTGCAGGCGTATTTCCGCATTAATACGGAAAGCATGGGACAGTTTGAACGCACCCTGATTATCGTGGATGAAGGTGGACATATTCATTATGTAGAGGGATGTACGGCTCCTGTATACAGCAAAAACAGCCTTCACAGTGCGGTTGTGGAGATTATCGTCAAAAAGGGCGGTAAATGTCGCTATACCACTATTCAGAACTGGTCGAATAATGTCTATAACCTTGTGACCAAACGTGCTGTTGCCTATGCTGATGCCACTATGGAATGGGTCGATGCCAATTTAGGCTGTATAGCTTTACATAATAAAGTAACTACACCTAAAGGGCTTAAAAACATCGAAGATGTTGAAGTAGGCGATCAGGTACTTTCCTATGACGAAAAGGAAGGTAAGCTAGTTTTCCGTACAGTAACCGCGAAACGTTATTCAGGCGAGCAACATGTTCATACTGTATCAATGGGTGAGCGAAAGTTGCAAGTAACCGCAAATCATCCATTTTACTCCTACACTAGCAATCCTGATGCGCGACGCAGAGAACGCTATAAGTTGAGCTATGTTCGTGCAGACCAATTAGAATATGCGATTGTGCCAGCAACTTCAATTGATTATGGTGTTCCCTATCGTCTGATTAAACCCGTCCTAACGACCACCTTCGAGTCATTTAATCAGTATGCCAGCAACCTCACCATGACTCGTACTCAGGTAGGACGGCTTGCCGATGTTGAGTACACTACTGATGATCTCATGTGGTTGTTTGGCTACTGGATGGGGGATGGAACAATTCAGTTTAAAGAAGCAAAAACTGAAGGAGTCACTCGCTGGGCAAAAGTAGGTTTTTCCACGCCACGAACTGACCGCGCCCGCCCGCAGTTGATGAAAGTCATGGGTGAAATCATTGAAGCTGAACCCACCGAACGGGCTGATGGGGTTCATTTAGCATGGAATAGCAAAGAATTGGCGGAATTTTTCCGTCTGAACGGGTTCTACGGTAAAGCTGCGGATAAACGTGTGCCTGAATGGGTGTGGTCACTTCCAGAATCACAGCGTTTAGCTTTTATCGCGGGTTATCTGGATGCCGATGGAACAGTAGTTAGAGGCAATTTTAGCGCAAAGTCCGTCAACAAGCCTTTGCTGGAAGATATTGCCTCGCTGTTAATCACATTAGGTGTTACTCCACGTATACACACGGAATTTAGTGAACCCAACGTTGTATTTATTCGAGGTGTCGAATGTATTGCACATGGTTCACATCGTTTGGAATTCCCGATAGATGTTCGGCTGTATCCCTATGTGAGTTCCAATTTGCGCGAAAGAGCCGAAAAAGCTCAAGGACAGAAGAGTTGGCTGAGGGGGCATAAAATTGGCAGAGTTGTTGAACTTGCGCCAGATGTAAAAATTGCCCAGGTCAAAGTCTCTGAAGCATCGGCTGAACCTGTTCCCACCTGGGATATAGAAGTCGAAGGCACGGGCAATTTTGTGTCAGAGGGTTTTATTGTACATAACTCCCATTTGACTATGAAGTATCCTGCCGTTCATATGATGGAACCCGGCGCACATGGCGAAATTCTGAGCATCGCGTTTGCAGGCAAAGGGCAGCATCAGGATGCTGGCGGCAAAGTGGTTCACCATGCGCCCAACACCACCAGCCGGATTATCAGCAAATCTATTTCCAAAGATGGAGGCCGTGCCAGCTATCGCGGGCTGCTCAAGGTGGATAAGGGTGCGACAGGGGTTCGCAGCAACGTCGTGTGTGATGCCCTGCTGCTTGATCCGACCAGCCGTTCAGATACCTATCCTTACATTGAGGTAGATGAACAGGACGTGACTATCGGGCATGAGGCCAGCGTGAGCAAAATTGGCGAAGAACAGCTTTTTTATCTGATGAGTCGCGGTCTGAACGAAGACCAGGCCAACGCCATGATTGTGAACGGCTTCATCGAACCTCTGGCAAAAGAGCTACCGATGGAGTACAGCATGGAACTTCGCAAGCTGATTGATATTCAGCTTGAAGGGACAATCGGGTAACAACACCCTTACTTAGGACGGATAAGTGACGTAGGGGCGGGGACGAGGGCAGTATGCCCGATTCCCGCCCTGTTCACCCTCACCCCAAACCCCTCTCCCATTGGGCGAGGGGCGGGACAAATGAGATAAAACATGCGATTTTTCAAGGAGAACACCACTTTGGCAAGACGCGTTCGGCGCGGCAGAGAATTTACGCCGCCTTTGATTACATGGGATGATGTAAAAGCTATTTCTGAAGAAAATCATGAACCGGACTGGCTGCGCGAGTCGCGGCGGGCAGCCTGGGAACTCTACGAATCGCTCCCCATGCCGACCACCCAGGAAGAAGCGTGGCGGCGCACCGATTATCGGCATATTGAATGGGAAACTGCCGGCGTGATGGCAAAGGCCAACGGCTCGAATGTGGAGATGATTCCGGCGGAAAACCGCGCTCCCCTCATTGGCGAGCAGCAGGGCGGGCTGCTCGCGTGGGTGGATGGCAAACTGGTACACCACGAACTGAATCATGATACGGCTGCTGCCGGCGTGATTTTTATGGATTTGCGGGAAGCGGCAGTCCAACATGAATCACTGGTGCGCGAAAACCTATTCACCAGAGCCGTGCTGCCGAATGAGGGTAAATTTGCAGCCCTGAACGCGGCAGCGTGGACACATGGCCTGTTTGTGTATGTACCCAAAAACGTCCGCGTTGAGCTTCCCCTGCACAGCATTTTTTATAATACCAAAATCGGCGCGTCTATCGGGCATGTGCTGATTGTGCTGGATAAAGGCGCAGAAGCGACCATTTTGCAGGAATTTTTATCACCGGACGCAGACCAGCACGCCAGTTACATCGGCGCGACGGAACTGCTGGTTGGGGCCGGTGCGAATCTCAAATATGTCAGTCTGCAAAGCTGGGGACACCATACTTTTGAATTTAGCCATCAGCGCGGACGGGTTGACCGTGATGGACAGCTGGATTGGGTTGTGGGGACGATGGGCAGCAAGCTGACCAAATCCTTCCTCGAAATTATGCTTGATGGGCAGGGCGCATGGAGTCGGATGAGTGGGATGTATTTTGGGGACACGACTCAGATGCTTGACCATGATACACTGCAAGTCCATTTTGCCCCCCATACCACCTCCGACCTGCTGTTTAAGGGAGCGCTAACGCAGCACGCCCGTAGTGTGTGGCAGGGCATGATTCGGGTGATGCCTGACGCTCAAAAAGCCGATGGTTTTCAGGCCAACCGCAATCTGCTGATGCGTCCCACTGCGAAGGCTGATAGTATTCCAGGGTTGGAAATTGAAGCCGATGATGTGCGCTGTACCCACGCCGCAACCGTAGGGAGGCTAGATGAAGAACCCCTATTTTATCTCCGGTCACGCGGTGTCCCGCCCATGGAAGCGGAACGGCTGGTCGTGAACGGCTACTTCTGGGATGTGCTGGAACGGATTCCGTTTGAGGAAGTCCAGAAGCGGCTGCTGGCGGACGTGGATCGAAAGCTGATTCGCGGCTGGTTGCATCCTGAAGAATAAATTGTCCCTCAAATCTTCATGGGTTCAGAGGCGGACCGTAGGGGCAGGAACAAGCGAACGAAGTGAGCGATGCCTGCCCTTTCTCGGGCGGGAATCGGGCGTACCGCCCTTGTCCCCGCCCCTACCACAAACACCACTGCGTAGGGGTTTGGGGTGAGCGTCAAACAGACCCGTCACCTGCCCATCAGGATGAGGGGGAAAATAATTCAATTAAAGGGGAGAGTATGTTAGTGGAGAACAAAGGGTACGTTCACCCGGAAGCGCTGGTTTCTACGGAATGGGTCGCGCAAAATCTCAATAATCCGAAGGTACGGCTGATTGAAAGCAACGAGGATACGCTGCTGTATGCTCAGGGGCATATTCCTGGGGCGGTCCATATCGACTGGGTAAAAGATTTAAATGACCCTCTGCGGCGGGACTATCTGGATAAAGCCGAATTTGAAAAATTGTGCGAAGCAAATGGCATCAGCAACGATACCACGCTTGTTTTTTACGGGGATAAAAATAACTGGTGGGCGTGTTACGCGCTGTGGGTGTTTCAACTATTTGGTCATGAGGATGCCCGTATTATGGATGGGGGGCGGTTAAAGTGGATTCAGGAAGGGCGTGAACTCACCCGCGAGATTCCAGGTTATCCAAGAGGTACCTATAAAGCTAAAGAACGTGCCGATTACAAAATTCGTGCTTTCCGTGACCAGGTGCTTGAGCATATTCGCAGCAATCGCCCTCTGGTGGATGTTCGCAGCCCTGCCGAATTTACCGGAGAAAAACTGCATATGCCGGAATATCCCCAGGAAGGAGCGCTGCGCGGCGGCCACATCCCCGGCGCTAAAAATATCCCCTGGGCAAAAGCGGTGCGGGAAGATGGCACGTTTAAATCGGCGGAGGAACTGCGCCAGCTTTATGAGGGGGAAAATGGATTTCATCCCGACCAGAACATTGTCGCGTACTGCCGCATTGGGGAACGCAGTTCGCACACCTGGTTTGTGCTGACCTATCTGTTGGGCTATCCCAACGTCCGCAATTACGACGGAAGCTGGACGGAATGGGGCAACAGCGTAGGCGTTCCCATCGAACGTTAAATGCTAAATTTGTGTGAAATAGGGGACAAACGTCCCCTGTTTTCGTTTATGCTATGGAGTAGCATAGTTAACGGGGGAACATACCCATGAACTTTAAACAACTAAGTACCTTCATCGCTGGGCCGGCTGGATTTATCATTTTGCTTTTTTTCTTTTTGCCCTGGATTACGATTTCCTGTTCCGGCGCGGAGATTTTAGATGCCTCTGGCCTGGCACTGGCGGATGGCGTGGACGAAAACGATTTTAAGTTCGACGCCGATGAGTTGGGGCTGGATGAATCCATGTTTGAGGGAAGCGGGGTAGAGGAATCCATTGAATTTGACAGCAATTTTCAGCCAGAGAATCCTGAGATAAGTGAATCCAGTTTTCTGGATGCCGATGCCAAGCTGTATCTGATTCCTGTAATTGGGCTTCTAGGGGTGATAGTGGCGGTAGTCGGTTTTTTTGAGCCGCGTTTCCTGAACACCTATACGGTGATTGGCGGGCTGCTGCTGCCGAGTCTGCTGGGCGGGATTATTATGCTGCTCAAATATCTGGAAATTTCAGGAGATATGTCGGATATTGAGGAAGAATTGGTAGCCGAAGGTGGTCTGAATATCATCCAGTTGAGTTATCAGGCGGGCTGGTGGCTGACCCTATTGGGGTTAATAGGACTGTTTGCGGCGGGTGCAGTAGCATTTCTGGCCGAAGGCCAGCTGGCGCGCACACCAATAGATAATCTGGAAGGCCGTTTGATGTCTGAAGCACGGGCGCACATTCAGGCCAAAAATTACGCGGAAGCCAGGAAAATTTTAAGAACCCTGCACAACCCGTTGGCCGAACAATGGCTGCAAAAACTGGATGAAATTGATCCGTTTGGGTCGTAAAGCCGCGTAGGGACAGGGGTTAAGGTTGCGGAGCAGCCGTCTGAGGAAAAAGTAGGAGAAAAACAAACGATGGCAGAAATGCCCCAGGACTTAAAAAACATCCTGCAAGATTTTGAGATGCTGCCGGACATGGACAGGCAGATGTATCTGATTGATTATTCTGACCGCTTTGAGGAAGTGCCGCCGGAGGTGGCAACCCGCCCTTTCCCGGAATCTCATCACGTTAAAGAATGTGAATCGGATGCCTATGTCTGGGCGACTCCACGCGGTGACGGCACTTTTGATTTTCATTTTGCGGTAGAAAACCCGCAGGGAGTTTCAGCGCGGTCATTTTCCAGAATTTTGCAGGAAACGCTTTCCGGCCAGCCCGTAGATGTGATTAATGCTGTGCCGGATACGCTGGTGACAGATTTGTTTGGCAAGGGCATTTCGATGGGCAAGGGCATGGGCTTGCAGGGGATTCTGCGAATGGTGAAGTATTTTGCGAATCAGGGCAGTAAATAAGGGTGGTAAAGCAAAAATCGTACCATGCTGATGATAAGTGGCGCTGGCGGGAGATAGCGCTAACCACCCGCCAGCCAGAAGATTTTAATCTTGCCCTCTATCATCTCAAAAAACAGGATTCTAATCGCTGGATGCGCTTCTGGCTGTTCTTTTTTGTGCTAAGTATGGGTTGTGGGTGGGGGTGTACCCTTGCAACAAGAAACGTGAGTGGCACGGGATGGGGTTTGATGGTCATGCTGGCAGGATTTTTTGCTAACCCATTTTTGCTCTCTAATTATTTTTCTCCGACGGAACTCTCGGTGTGTCAGGATGTGATACGGATGCGGAGTGATGGCTTTGAAGCCGATCCCGTTTTTTCGGTGGCAAAAGCACGAGTCTGGAGTCTGCGCTGGCAGAACCTGACGCTGGTGCTGGTGGAAACCGCGTTCATGTCCATTTTCTGGCTGTCGATGTGTTTGCTCTATACGACAATGATAGAATTTAACCAGATGAAGCCTATGCCGATTGAACTGGCGCTGTGGTGTACGGCGCATACGGCCCATTTCCTTCTGTGGAAAGACATCTACGATATGAGGATTAAAAAGATGCCCTACAATATTGACCAGATTCGCGCCGATTTCCCCATTTTGCAGCGCGAAGTCCATGCCGGTAAAAAGCTGGTTTTTCTGGACAGCGCCGCCAGCAGCCAGAAACCACGTCAGGTGATTGAAGCGCTGGAAACCTATTACACCACCTCCCATGCCAATGTGCATCGTGGGGTGCATGTGTTGAGCGAATCGGCCACTGCCGCCTATGAAGCCGCACGCGATAAAATTCAGCGTTTGATTAATGCACGTTCCCGCAAGGAAATTATCTATACCCGCAACGCAACCGAAGGGCTGAATCTGGTGGCGGCTACGTGGGGACGGGTGAATCTGACCCCTCAGGATACGGTGGTGCTGAGCGAACTGGAACACCACAGCAACATTGTTCCCTGGCAGATTTTACAGGCGGAAAAGGGTTTTAAAATCCGTTACATTCCGGTGCTGCCGGATTTCACCTTTGATATGGAAGCCTTTTACCGTTTTTTGAACGAAGAATCGGTGAAACTGGTGTCTGTGACACAGGTCAGTAATGTACTGGGTTATATCACCCCGCTTCGGGAAATTGTGGAAGCAGCACATCGGATTGGGGCAGTCGTCTGTGTGGACGGGGCGCAGAGTGTCCCCCATATGAAAGTGGATGTGCAGGCGCTGGATGTTGATTTTATGGCCTTTAGCGGGCATAAAATGTGCGGCCCCACCGGAATCGGGATTCTGTATGGCAAACGCGAACTGTTGGAAGCCATGCCGCCGTATATGGGCGGTGGGGACATGATTCGACGGGTAACGCTGGAAGGCTCAACCTGGAACGATTTGCCATATAAATATGAGGCCGGAACGCCTGCTATCGCGGAAGCTGTAGGACTCGGTGCAGCCGTAGATTATTTATCCAGCATTGGCATGGAAAATATCCTCACTCATGAGCAGGAGGTGGTAGAGTATGCCCACGAACGGCTGATTGAAATTCCGGGGCTGCGGCTGCTTGCCCCGCCTGCCGACCAGCGCAACGGCGTAGCCACCTTTACCCTTGAAAATGCTCACCCGCACGACATCGCGCAGGTGCTGGATTATGAAGGTATCGCTATTCGCGCCGGACATCACTGTGCCATGCCCTTGCATCAGAAATTGAATATTCCGGCAAGCTCCCGCGCCAGCTTTTACCTGTATAATACCCGTGAAGAAGTAGATTTGCTGGCAAACGCGCTGTATAAAGCGGCTAAAGTGTTTGCGGGAAAGTGAGAAGCAAAAACCATGTTTGATATGTATCAGGAAAACATCCTAGACCACGCCAGGTATCCCCGTCACTGGGGACTGTTGGAAGAATATACCCATCACGCCGCCGATGATAATCCGCTGTGCGGCGACCAGTTGGAAATTACCTTTAAGGTGGATGACGAAAATAAGGTTGTCGCGGTGGGCTGGTCGGGGCAGGGATGTGCTATCAGCCAGGCATCGGCCAGCATGTTAGGGGAAGAACTCATCGGCAAATCGCTGGATGAGGTCAAAGCCATGGACAAAGAAAAAGTGCTGGAACTCATCGGGATTCCCCTGACTATGAATCGGATTAAATGTGCGCTGCTCTCGCTCAAGGTCGTCAAAGCGGCGGCCTATGAAATTCAGCGCTGGGACGACGAATAATCTTTCCCGCACTTAGTCTTAAGGAATTATTTTTATGAAAATTAAACTTGCGGAAAACATGCGGGGCATTGTGGAAAAATGGGGAGAACATGACTCCATATTTATCCGCAACCGTGCCAACATTATCCTGCTAACAGCAGACGGAAAAACGCCAGAAGAAATCTCCTCCCAACTCCAATTGGGGTTACGCACGGTCAACAAATGGCTGGACTTGTGGCAAAAACTGGGGCTTAAAATTTTCCATGAAAGCGACGGAGATGTTGCCGTCATTGATGGTCTGGTGGTCCATGTCCCCGCCATTTCTTCATTTGAGGACGAACGGATTCCCATTGAGGCGGGCGATACAATGGCAGAGGCCGGACGAAAAGTGCTGCTGCATGATTTAACAGCCATGCGCTTTTATGAGACTCCCGCTCGTACAGGGGTTCACAGTGAAGGTGTCCATAAAATGCGGGTTGCTACGCGCCGCCTGCGGAGCGCTCATAAAGCCTTCCGCCCCTATCTTGATGCGACCTACTATGAACAGATCACAAAACCCCTTCGCCATACCGCCCGATCTCTGGGTGCGGTGCGCGATTTGGACGTGTTCCTCATCAAAACGCAACAGTATATAGATGAAAAATTAAACGGTGAAGAAGAATCTTTGCTGCCCCTACTGGCACAGGTCCGGGAAGAATATACGGCGGTGCGGCAAACCCTGACTCACTGGTTCGACAGCCGCACTTACCAGAAATTTGTCGGCCATTTTCAGGAAGTGCTGCAATACCCTGTGCCGGAAGAACATCTGCTGCTGTCGCCTTCAATGGGGCTGCTGGTGCGGCATGTGATTCCTGAGATGATTTATACCCGCTTTGGGGCGGTGCGTCGTTTTGAAGTGCAGATTCCCGACGCTGATTTAAACACCCTGCATCGGCTGAGGATTGAGCTGAAGCGGCTACGGTATACGCTGGAATTTTTTGAAACTGTGCTGGGTGATGAGATTGGCACGGTGATTAAAGAAATGAAAACCTTGCAGGATGTTTTAGGG
>CAZKZS010000052.1:0-20280 GCA_964557285.1 uncultured Anaerolineae bacterium
TTTAGAGATTATACTAAATCTGTAATCTAAGGGGCGTAGACGTATTCACTGAGGAATAATGGTCTGCGCTTTTTTATTTGAGGGGGAGGATAATTTTACTCATGAGCCTTCGACGGATGTTCATTCGTTGGATAGGTGGTTTTGTTCTAAGTTTAATCTCCATCATCATTTTAAGCCGTTCTACCGAGGCTAACCCACTGGCGGCAGGTGTGCCTTCCGTAAGTTTAAGTGGTTTAGGCGAAGTTTTTATTGGGGATACTACCCGTTTCACCGTGACCTTTGATAATAGCCATCTTTCGGATACAGGATACGGGCCTTTTATCGACCTGTATTTTCCGGTGAATGGCGCAGATGGCAGCGCGGGAACGGCTACGCCTGATGGTCTTGATTATGTGAGTGCGAGCTATCTGGGAACGCCCGTGAATGATACGGTGCTGACCTTTCCGGCAAGCCCTCTGGGAACAGCGCCCTGCGCCGCCGGACAATCTCAAGTCACTCATCCGTATGCTGAAGATTTAACCAGCACGCCGGTGGTCGTCTGCGGGATTCCGGGGGATAAGCTGGTGGTTTTGCAGCTTCCCTTTGGCTCATTTGCGCCCGACCAGCCGCCTGCTGCCGTGACAGTAAATGCCCGCCTCAGCAATTTAGCTGACCTGAACACACCGCTAACCGTTCGTGCGCGTGGTGGTTTTCAATTTGGCAACGACCCTCTGAATAATCCCTGCTGTGACCCCACTCTGTTTACCGATTCAACCCCTTCGACGATTCTGGATGTACCAACCACCGGAACGGTCACGCCGATTCTGGTACGCTTGAGCAAAATCAATAATGCTCGTGAGAACGAAACTGCCACAGGGCCAAATTATCTTGTAACGTACACCGTCAGGCTGGAAGTGGCACCGGGGCAAACGCTGAACAATGTCACCGTGACCGACTCGCTGGATAACAACATCGTGGTGAAGGGAATTAATGCGCCAGCCGCTTCCGTCATCACCCCCACTGTCCCGCCGGATTTTGGTCCGGTCAACGGCGGTCAGGTATCCGTAACTTACCCTTCTGTCAGCGGGACCCGGGATTTTGAGATTGATTTTTATGTGGCCGAACAGGATGCAAACGGGAATTCGGTGCTGCCTTCCAGCAGTGGGGATGACAGCACCACGGAAAACCGCGTGAGTGCTACTGCTCAGTGGACTCCTCTTGATGGACGCGACCCCCGTCCCACGCCTGTAAATATCGCCGGAACATGCCCGACCTGCCCTCCGAACCCGGATAATACGCTGGATGACAAATCTATTGAAATTCAGAAAACAGTGGATACCATCCCTGCTACTGATCCCCTTAATGTGCGGGCAGGCACGACTCTGGAATATCATCTCAAATTTCAGATTTCGGATTATTTTACATTTGGTGATATTAAAATTGATGATATTCTGTCCGACGGACAGCGTTTTGACTCAACTTTTCCCCCCACTTTTGTGATTGAAGACCGCGTTGAAAGCCTTAACGGAAGTTTCAACTGGATGGTTTCTGCTGTACCTGCTTCCTGCGGCGGGGGATTTGATATGGTGGTGGATACATCGGAAATTGGGAATGACCCGAACGCTGCGACGGATGGCTCAACCCATCTGACCTTTTGTGTGTCGGACGCCCTGGTAAACGCAGGGGCAGCCGATGGCATCCTGCAAGGCGGACGGACTCAGGGAGAAAAAGGTGGCTGGGCAATCGGAGAAATTGTGTATCGAACTATTGTCCAGGATACCTTTTCGGATACCTATCCCTCTGGCGACCCCAGTGTAGATCATGGGGACAGACTCAATAATACCGTGACGATAACTGGCTCAGTCCGCGATAACACCACCATTACCACGACAATTGGCACGGAAGAAGATACCAGCAGCACGGAAATGACCATCCGTGAAGGTACGCTGAACAAAACAATTTTTGCGATTAACGGTGCTGCGCCTTCCGGCGGCATTCCGGAAATCCGCCCCGGCGACCTGGTGACTTACCGCCTGGAATATGAAATGCCAAGCAGCGACTTTGAAGATTTTTCCGTGACTGACTACCTGCCGCAGCCCATTTTTACCGCGACCACCCTGACCACGTTTGACCCGACTCAGGCGGCTGGCCCTGCTGATGCACCGCCCGCCGGAACTGCGCGTTTTGGTCCTAATGATGAAATTTTTGCAGCTTCAGGCATTGTTCCCGCCATTCGGACGGTGGGGGTGAATAACAGCGTTACTTTCTGTTATGGGGTGTATCCCAACGGCGCACCGAATCTAACCTGCAAAGGCAATTTTGATTCGACGGATAACCTTGACCGGATGATCGACATCATTTTTACGGTGCAGGTCAGCGCCAGACCCTTCGCGGATTCTTTGTTCCTGACCAATCAGGCACATACGTCTGAAGGCTCGACCAACAACACGGGACATCAGGAAGATGATATTATTCAGGTGCGGCTGCGCGAACCTATTTTGCAGATTAAAAAAGGCGTAGTCGACTCGTCGAATCCCGCCCAGACCTTTACCCCGACCACAATCGCCCCCGGTGGAGTCACGATGACAGGCGCGGGCAGCCCGCCCCCGGGTTTTACAGGCCCAATTTCGGCTGCGAACAACAATGATAATGTGCTGAACAGCAACATCGCCAACGTGGATGCAGGCGATACTGTTCGATTTGTGATCACGGTGCAAAATACGGGTGGGCATGGCGCGTATGATATTGCTATCAAAGACACGCTGCCAGGTGCTGGATTCGTGATTCCTGCAAATCTGGCAGATTTTCATTTTGATGTGCGGTTGGGGGACGGAACACCCCTGCCGGGCTTTACTACGCCTGCTGGAACGTATCCTGCGAACGACCCGCGTAATTTGTTTTCGTCGGGGGTTGAGTTGATTGATCCGGCGGAAGGGGCATGTCAGGCGGCCAATGTAGCCCCTGGCAAGGATATTATCGTTATTACCTACGACCTTGAAATTGATAATTCGGCAGCAGCAGGCACTATCCTGACCAATACTGCCAGCCTGACCCAGTACACCGGACAGGACGGGACAGGTTTAACGGATAATCATGTGGACACGGCGGACACAACGGGCAAGTTCCGCGATTCTGCGACCACGACTATTTCCGGCCAGCCGCAAAAATCTATTGTTAGCACCTCAGAAGTGCATACGACAGGCTTTAATGTGGTGATTGGTGAAATTGTGCGCTACCGTCTGGTCTATAAAATACCGGAAGGCACAACAACAGCGCTGATTTTCCGCGACGATATTCCGGTGGGAATGCAGTTTTTAAATGACAACACGGCTAAATTTGCGCTGGTTTCGGACGCCGGAATGGCCTCCTCTAACGCCAACATTACGACGGCAGGTGGAACGGTTGCGGGAAGTACAATCGTTGCGCCAACAGCTGTTTTTCCGGCGGCCAATATCGGCGGTGGCACGGGTGACGGGGTAGATGTAACTTTTACCTTTGGCACGATGACCAACACGGACCGGGATACCAGCGATGAATATGTCATTGTGGAATTTAATGCGCTGGTGTTAAATGCGGCTGGAAATCAGCAAACAACCCCCTTCACCAATCGCTTTTTTGTGAATATTAGCGGCATGGATAACCAATCCACCACATCGCCAGATGTCGCTACCGTCGTTGAGCCGCAACTGACACTGACCAAAAGCGCTCCTTCTGTGCTGACCGGAGATGCTCATGACCCCTTCACTTATACGCTGACGATTCAGAATACCAGTGCGACCACTGCGTTTGATGTTCGAGTCACGGATGCCATTTCCCCCAACTTTACGCTGACCGGAGTTTCGGCTGTCCCTAACACAGGAATAACCAATAACACCGTCGGCAACGCAGTTGATCTGACCCTCATCAGCATTGCGCCTGCTGCAACGGTCACAGTAACATTAAATCTTGAAGTTGCTGTAACGTTGCAGCCGGGGCAGCCTATCAATAATTCGGCAACAGTCACATATACCAGCCTGCCGCAAAATGGCACAACCCCCAACAGCACCGACTCCGTACCGCCCGGCGGCTCTGGTACGGGGAACGGCGAACGCAACGGCGGCGGCGGGGTCAATGATTACACAGTCACAGCTAATTCGCCGCAGACGTTTAGAATGAGTAGCCCTGTGCCAGTGAAGTCGATTGTTGAAACGTCGGAAGCGCATACCACAGGCGCAAATGTCACTATTGGGGAAATTGTGCGCTATCGGCTGGCCGTGCAAATTCCCGAAGGCACGCTGAACAACTTCACGGTAGTAGATACCTTCTCCACAGGCGTGCGTTTTCTGGATATGAATCAGGTGAAAATGGCCTTTGTGCGGGCAGAGGGTGGGGTCAATATAACCGCTTCCCTGCTGTCTGCGGGTGAAAACACCACAGCCAACACCTCCAGTATCACCTCTCCCCTGCCGCTGATGCTGCCTGCCGCCAGAATCACTCAGGCGGGGCAAAATGTGACTTTTACGCTGGGAACAGTCGTCAACGACAACAACAGCAACGGCAGCGCGGAATTTGTCATCATTGAATTTAACGCGCTGGTCGAAAATACCACCACTACCAACATGAATGATGTACTGGCGAATCGTTTTTCGGTGTCTACCGGAACAGGGGGGACGCTCGTCACCCGCAATTCCAACACGGTAAATATCACGGTTCAAGAGCCGCAGCTGACCATTGTGAAAAGTCTGGTGGGTGCGCCGCCTGTGGATGGGGATGATACGGTCACGTATACGCTGGTCGTGACGGCGGCCACCGGACTCAACCGAACCACCGCCTTTGATGTCCGGGTGGGAGATGTTCTGAATCCCAAGCTGAACCTTATCAGCGCCATTCATTCCGGCGTGGGAACAGTCATTAATAATGCCACTACCTCCGGTGCAGGTGGCACAGTAGATATGACCATCGATCAGCTTGCCCCGGGACAAACTTTCACGATTACGATTACCGCCCGTGTGTTGTATACCATTCAACCCAACGAGCAAATTGATAACCTCGGTGTGGTGTCGTACACCAGCCTGCCGCAAAATGGTACTAATCCGAATAATACGGGTTCAACTACGCCGGGGCTATCGGGAGTCGATAATGGGGAACGCAACGGCGGCACTTCCAGCCCGAATGATTATGTGGATAGCAGTAGAGTCTCGTTTACAGCAGGGGGTATCACTGCCCAGAAATCCATTGCTGCCACCAGCGAAACCCATACTTCGGATGCTGAAAATGGGGCGGCGGGGAATGAGCGTCCGGTCACGGTTGGCGAAGTCATCACTTACCGTCTGGTGACTACGCTTACCGAAGGCACAAGCGCCAATGTCCAGCTTACCGATACGCTTGCGCCGGGCATTGAATTTATCCCGGGTAGCGCCCGCATTTCTTACCTGGCCAACAGGGACATGGATTTTGATTATGCGGGTGTCCTCAACGAATCTAACCCGACCTTCACTTTTCCGGCGGGGCGCATCAACTTTAACGCGGGAACACGCCTGCTCACGTTGAATGTGGGGCAGATCGTAAATAACGACTCGGATGCTGACTCGGAAAGTATCATCATTGAGTTTAATGTGGTGGTGATGAATGAAGCCGCCAATACCATCGGTCATATTTTGACGAATGAATACCAGGTTTCGGTGAACGGCAGGCCGCCCGTTACTTCCAATCGGGTAGGAGTCATCGTCCATGAACCCGTTTTAACAGCCACTAAAACCATTATCGGCGCTCCCCCGACGGATGCGCTGGATACAGTTACCTATGAGGTCGTGGTGACAGCAGGGAACGCGGCTAATCAAACCACTGCCTTTGAGGTGCGGCTTCTGGATACCCTTGATGTAAACCTGAACCTGACCAGCGTCACCGTCACTGCAAAACCTGCTTATGCAACCGCGACTCCTAACCATACGCTTGGAGTCGGAGGCATAGTTGACATTACGCTAAGTGAACTGCGCGCCGGCGACAGTTTTACGGTGCGGATTGAAGCCACGGTTGAAGTCACCGTTATTCCCGGACAGACGATTCTTAACACGGCGGATGTGACATGGACAACGGAAACGGGGAATCGCGGCACGGGCGACACCACCCCCGGCGATTCCGGCCAGCCCAACGGGGAACGCAACGGTAACGGCGGCGTGAATGATTTACGCACCAGCACCAACACCCCCCAATTCACCGTGAATAATGTTGGTCCGCAAAAATCCATTGTTTCCACCTCCGAAGATTTTACGTCGGATGCTGCTGCGGATACCAATGCCGACCCGCGTCCAGTAGCCATAGGCGAAGTGATTCGTTACCGACTGGTCACGTCCATTCCCGAAGGTACATCCCCAAATGTGGTTATCAACGATGTGCTGGCCCAGGGCATTGAATTTATCCCCACCAGCGCCCGTATTTCCTTCCTGACCGATAGACCCATGGGCTACCACCCGGACTTTAACGGTGTGACGGCTGATTTAACACCGGTGTTTCCATTCCCTGACGGGCGCATCAGCTTTAATGCGGGAACACGCCTGCTGCAATTCAATCTCGGCACGTTAGTGAATACTGATACTGATACCGACGCCGAACGCATTGTGATTGAATTTAATGTGCTGGTGGCAAACAACAGCGTGAATAACATCGGGCAGATTCGGGAAAATTTCTTTGAGGTGGTGATTAACACGGGAGTGCCTGTTCGCTCAAGCAGCGTTTTTGCCCGCATTGATGAACCCATTCTCACCGTCACCAAAACAGCCGCCCCCCTGACCCTCAATCCGAATCAAACGGTGACATATGAAATTGTGATTACGAATCCAGGGGGGGCAAATGTCACCCCTGCTTTTGATGTGGTTTTGACGGACATCCTGCCTGCCGAACTGATGTATCTGGTGGGGTCGGCACGCCATATCGCGGGCGTAGCCCCTGATACGCTGGATGTGTCGGGCGCTCCAACCATTACGGCTACATGGAGTCGATTGAATCCGGGGGAAAGCAGTACCCTTCGGATTCAGGGACGTGTTCGGTTCGATGTGATGCCAGGAACAGTGATTCAGAATACGGCTGACCTCACCTGGACAAGTTTACCTAATGAAAAAGGCACAACAGGCAATCAAACGGGGTCGGATACCCCCGGAAACTCAGGGGATGGCAACGGGGAGCGTAACGGCACAGGCACACCTAACAATGACCTGAATACCATAGGGCAGGTTGATATATCGACCCTGCGCCCGAACGTGACCATCACCAAATCGCATCTTGGCAATTTTACGGTAGGGCAAAATGGCATTTTTACCCTGACGGTTCGTAACGCTGGCCCCGGGATTGCGACAGATACCGTGACCGTTACGGACGCTGTACCTGCTGAACTTACCCTTATTTCAGTCAGGGGATCGGGATGGAACTGCACGACAACCGGACAAAATTTGACTTGTAGTTATCCTGCTCCTGTTGATGTGAATGTGACACTGCCGCCTATTACTGTGACCGTGAATCCCAATACAATGGTGGGGGCGCCGTTTAATAATACGGCCACTGTTTCCACAACAGGCGACGATACCCCACTGGATAATGTCAGCACGGATACGGTGACGGTCATCGGTACACCCGAACCCGATTTACGTATCCTCAAAACCCATGCAGGAAATTTTTCGGTTGGTACGAATGGTGCTTTTACGCTGCGGGTGCAAAACGTCGGCGCGACAGCCACCACAGGACCTGTTACCGTTGCCGACACGCTGCCTGCAGAACTGGATTTTGTTTCCGCAATGGGGACAAGCTGGGCGTGCGGTTATGATACTGGAACACGGACTGTCACCTGCACCACCACTGCCGCCGCCGCGCCTGCTGCCTATTTACCGAATATCACTCTGACCGTGAATCCAAATACCGCGCTGGGGTCGCCATTTATCAATACTGCAACAGTAAACACGGCTGGCGACAATAATTTGACGAACAACACCACCAGCGATACCGTCACGGTGACACAAAGCGCCTCTCCCGATTTAATTCTTGAAAAAACACACGCGGGCAATTTTGCAGTGGGGCAAAATGGCATGTTTAGCCTGGTGGTGCGTAATATTGGCGGTGCGCCTACTGCCAATGATATTACAGTGACGGATACACTTCCGGCAGCATTGGATTATGGGTCCGCCACAGGTGCGGGATGGACATGCAGCTACGCCATCAGCACGCGCACAGTAACCTGTGTTTATTCCGCCCTTGGTCCGGCTGCGCCTGTGCTGGTGGGCGGCAGTTTGCCTCCTATCACGCTTACTGTCAGACCGAATACAGCCACAGGAGCGCCTTTTACCAACACAGCCAGAGTCACCGTCCCTGGTGAAGTCAACACGGGCAACAATATCGATCTGGATACGGTACTGGTGACAGACACTGCCGAACCCGATTTACGGATGACCAAAACCCATACAGGGAATTTTGTGGTGGGAACAAATGGCACATTTACCCTGACAGTTGAAAATGTTGGGTCTGGGCCTATCACAGGTGCGGTGTCTGTGGTGGATACGCTGCCTGCTGAACTCACGTATGTTTCCGCCAGTGGCACAGGCTGGAACTGTTCCCACGCCGCCGGAATCGTCACCTGCAATTGTACAGGGGTATCTGCCGCGTCACTCCCTGCCATCACTATCACTGTTTCTCCAAATACGGCTACTGCACCCGCTTCCGTGCAAAATGCTGCGACCGTGGCAACCGTTGGAGATAACAACATCACCAATGACACCGATACGGATGATGTGGTGATTGATGGGGTGCCTACACCGGATTTGCAGGTGGTCAAAACCCATACCGGAAACTTTGTGGCGGGCGTGAACAACACTTTTACCCTGACCGTTACCAATGTGGGGTCGGGGCCGACCACTGGCACGATCACCGTCGTGGATACGCTTCCTGTTGAACTGACATATCTTTCAGCCGTTGGGGTCAACTGGACATGCTCCCACGCCGCCGGAGTGATGACCTGCACTTATAACGGCCCAGCGCTGGCGTCGGGTTTGTCCGCCCCTACTATTACGGTGACTGTCACCCCGAACACGCTCGGCGGACCCTTTACGAATACTGCCACCGTAACAACGGTTGGTGATGGCAATCTGACCAATGATACAGATACCGATGATGTGCAGACCGACGCACCTGCCGGACGGGATTTACGTATCCTTAAGAGTCATGTTGCTAACTTCACGCTTGGCAATAACGGGGTTTATACGCTGCGGGTGCAAAATGTGGGGACAAGTCCCCTTCCTTCTGGAACAACCGTGACCGTTACGGATACCCTGCCCAGCACCTTTGCCTTTGTTTCTGCCGCAGGGTGGACATGCACCGAAGCGGGCGGCACTGTCACCTGTACCCTGCTAACGGCGGCCAGTGTTCCGGCTGGCGGCTTCCTGCGGGATATTACGCTTACTGTCAGCCCAACGGTAGCAGGCACATTTGTGAATACGACTCAGGTGGATGTTGCAGGTGACGGTAATACGTCCAACAACACTGCCGATGACCGGACTCAGGTGGACGGTGTGCCGCAGCCGGATTTAGCCATGACCAAAACACATCCTACCGATTTTGTGGTTGGCAGCCCGTTTAATCCCTATGCGTATACCCTTATCGTGACCAATGTGGGGTCAGCCGATTACACCGGAACGGTGCGGGTGAGTGATACCTTAGACCTGAATTTTGTGGCTTTTGACAGCGCTTCCGGTACAGATTGGACATGCTCAGAAGCGCTCGGCATTGTGACCTGTGATTATGCCGGAACAGGGATTCCTCTGACGCCGGGAACAGGGCTGCCACCCATTACCCTCAATGTGATAGCGGTGGCGGCAGGCAGTTTTGATAACATTGCGGTTGTCACTAACAATCTGGGCGACCCGCCGGACGGCAACCTTAGCAATGATACCGCCCATGACCTGACGCACATTGACGATGCTTCTATTTTTGACCCGCCGATTGGTGAAAAAATCGTCAGTGAGGCGGGTCTGCCGCAGCTTGAATGGGGCTTGTTCTGGATTAACCCCCATCCCGTCGCTGTAACCGCCTATCTGATGCGTGTGGAAGACCCCATCCCGCCGGGAACAACTTACATGATGGGCAGCTTAACTTGCACCGACCACAACGGCACGGGCAATCCCGCGCCGAATGATACCCAGACCACCGCCTGTTTTTATGATGCGGTCAATAACATGATTGTGTGGGAGGGGCGGCTGGCGGCTGACCCAAATTCCACAGGCACACACGACCAGGTAAATCTGGCAGTGAATTATCTGGAAATTCGCTACCGCACAACATTAAATTCGGGTGTCAGCAGCGCCACCAATACCGCCCGCGCCCTTTACGATGGTAACGACAACGACACGTTATCCGATGAATTAGCCCCCGCCTTAGACCCGCCTGTAGGCATACCTCCTGCCTCTGAACCGGGGTGGCTGGCCTTTTTGGAAGGGCTGCCGCCGCACCGCATCCCCATTCCCGTTGTGCCTGTGCGGGTACGAGCAAATTACACTAGCCCGCAGGATACGAATCCGCCGCAGATTACGACTCCTGTTCCGGTTGCCACGCCGGTGATTACCAAAGTGGGCGACCCCTTCATGATAACGTCTGGTGGGGAGGTCGTGTGGACAATCACCGTGAGTAACCCTGGTACAATACCTTATACCAATCTGGTGATTTCTGATGATGTGCCGCCACAGTTTCAGGTGATACAGGCCACGTCTACGCTCGGCAGTGTATCGGTCAGTGGGCAACAGGTGACGCTAACTGTGCCAACGCTCAATCCGGCTCAGTCGGTACAGGTGACGATTCGCAGCACCGTTCGTTCTGCTCCCTTTGCGGGTCAGCCCGCCGCCTGTACGCCGGACGGCCTTCAGGTGGTCGAAAATAAAGTCTGTGTGCAGGTCGGCGGTCAGCAGGTATGTACCACTGCTCAGGTCATTTGTGCCAATGCTGCCAGAGGGCTGCCCAGAACGGGCGAACATTCCAACCTATGGCGAGATGTCATGGTTTTGTTGACGATGCTGATTCTGATAAGTGGGCTAATGTTGCAGCGTACCCTACGTCGTTCGTAGCAGTTTTTATTTATCTGGCAGGTGATTTATGGACATGAACCACCTGCCAGTTTCCCTCCATTTTGACCAGCACCCGCGTTTCGTTATGAAGATGGTGTTTGAGGCCATCTTCATACGCCTGTGTCAGCATAAAAGTGTAGGTAACAATGGCCGTATCTCCGTAACGCTGGCAGCGTTTTTCCAGCAAATCAAATCGCTGTGCCTTCGGCTGGCCTGACCATCGGTTTTCAATCATGAACTGGTGAAAGTCCAGCCCATCCTGTCGGTGCGGCACAATCCAGTATTCATACAGGGAAAGGTCGGGGGAAGTGGTTGTTCGGTAGGTTTCCCAGTCGCGGTTAAAAATAGCGTGCAGATGTTTTTCCAGAAAATCCCATATTTCCTGATGCTCGTCCATATCCCTACTCCACTTTGATTTTTTGTGCCAGACTTCGCGCACGTTCGGGCGCGTTCCCGATGTAGTATTCTACCTGCATTGACTCCTGAATCTGCGATTCGGAAAGATAGTGCCGCAGTTTTTCATCGGAGGTCAGCAGGCCAATCAGGGGATTTGCGCCGCCGTTTTGAATGACCTGCCAGGCATGGAGGCTGTGTTCGCGTAAAATTTCATGGGTATCCTGACGGTTTGCGCCCGCTTTTACCAGCAGCATCAGCAAATTTTCAACGGCTGCAAACGGCCCGTAATCCCGCAAATGGCGCTGGATTGTCTGCTCGTGTATATTCAGACTTGCAAGCAGCCCTTCCGCCTGAATCAGCATTTCTTCTACTGCTAGAAACATGGTCGGCAGCACTTCACGACGATTAGCCGAATCATCGAGCGTGCGTTCCAGCAGCGAATGGGCGGCATTATCCCATAACACCTGTATCTGTGCCGCCACCCAGCGCCCCAGGCTGTCTATATTTTCAGATTTGACGGGATTCCTCTTAAAGGGCATGGCCGATGACCCCACCTGCTTTTTGCCAAAGGGTTCTGACCATTCCCCCATCGACTGCAAAATTCGCACGTCAAACGCCAGTTTGTATAAACTGCCCGCCAGCCCTGCCAGCGCATTTCCTACCTGCCAGTCCTGCTTGCGGGGATAGGTCTGCGTTGCAATTTCAAAAACGGGCAGCCCTAAAATGTCCATCACCCGCGTCTCAAGCTGCGCCGCCGTCATAGGAGAATCTTTCAGCAACGTGATGTAAGAAGCCGATGTGCCAACCGCCCCTTTGATGCCTTTGCCGCGTATATCCAGCGCTTTTAACGCCTGCCAGTCCATCAGCACATCCTGAGCATACGACGCCAGCCGATAGCCAACGGTGGTAGGTTCGGCGGGCTGCAAATGGGTGAAAGCCATCGCTGGCACGTCCGCCCACTGTTCGATTAAAGCTGCCAGCAGATGCAAAAGTTTTTTTGTGCGGTGGGTAATCAATTCCAATGCCATTCGCAGCCGCAGCGCATCGGCATTATCCAACACATCCATGCTGGTAGCACCCAGATGAATAATCCCACCGCCAATTTGACACTGCTCAGCATAGGTGCGGATTTCGGCCATGACATCGTGGCGCAGTTCGGCTTCAAGCTCAAACGCGCGATTCAGGTCAATTTGCTCCTGATGGGCAGCTAAATCCTCAACCTGTGCCTGTGTCACCAGTCCGGCTTCTGACTGTGCGGCGGCCAGCGCAACCCATACCCGCCGCCACAGCTTCCGGCGGTGATGTTCACTCCATAACTGGCGCATTTCATCCGACCCATAGCGCCATGAAAAAGGGGATAAAAAGGTATCGTAGGTAAACGTCGTCATAGCGCCTGAAATTTTAACACACTGCCTATGCTATAATCCCCATTCTGTTCAATTTCGACAAAAGGCATCATGCGAAAATACCTGCTGTTTATCCTGCTCCTATTTATCCCGGTTTCCGCGCAGAGTGGTGAGGAAACCCTGGGCGTCATTGAAAATTTTCTGCGCCAGCAGTTAGGGCGAGATTACGTTTTGCTGGAATATAACTTTGAGGCGGCCACCTGGCAGGATTCCTCCCTGGGCTGTCCGGAGGACGGGCAAACCTATACACCTGAAACCATTAACGGGTATGCATGGAACTTTTTAACTGACGACGGAATTCGCTACCGGATTCACAGCAATCTGGACGGTTCAAAGGCGGTTCTCTGCGCCCGCATGAGTGAAATTAGTTTAAATTACTCCACCTTCAGCAACAACCTTTTTACGATTCGGCATCCGAATCTGTGGACGGCGCAGCGCAACGGCGACTCGGAAGTGACCTATGCGTTCCGGGGGCAGGTGGCCTGCAATTTACCGGGAACGGCGGTGTATGTAGTCACGAATCCGGGGAATGCGGAAGCCGTTTTAAATAGCTATCTGGCGAATACCAGCGTGGAAAATCGGATTAATGCGCCGTTTGGGTTAACAGGCAGCCAGACCGTTTATACCACGCCCTGTAATGAATTTCAGCGCAAATGGCAGACCACCGCCCTCATAGACAGCAATAATGCGTATCTAATTGTGCAGTGGTCGCCAGAAAATTTATATCCCATCTGGAAGCCTGTTTTTGGGGAAATGTTAAACAGCTTCACCATGACTTCAGGCAGTCCGGTGGTGCAGCCTGCTAATGTCACCGCGCCTACTGCCGTTGTAACAGCCGACTCTACCGCCGTTGTGACGCCTATCCCTACGGAAGTGGCCGCGCTTGTCCCGATGCCGCCTGCCGCCCCCACCATTGACTTAACTACCATTCCATTTATCCATGTTTTTCTGGGGGATATTCATATTGCCAGGCTGAATAATTTGCCCGGCACGCCCCTGACCCAGGATGAAGTTTCGCCCAAGTCGTTTATTACCCCTTCCCCCAATGGGCAGCAGGTGGCTTTTATTCAAAACGCTGCGGAACTGTATACCTTTTCGCTGGTCGAGACACGCGGGATTCAACGAGTCAGCGAACAGGCCGCCGCCGGATTCCCGCCCGCATGGTCGCCGGATGGGACGCAGTTAGCTTACCTGCGGAATACAGATGGACTGTATGAGATTATAGTTAATGAAAACGTTCTCGGCAGCATCTCCTTTGAAGCAGGCTGCGATACTGACCTTAAGTATCAGGTAGACCGCCTGTATGCTCAGGAAACCGGATTCACTTTTGCCTGGTTATTTGGGGACCGATTTATCTACACTTCCAATTGCAACGGGCAGGGGTTAACCCTGTGGAGCGCGGGACAGGAAACTACACTCGGCGAAACTTTGCGTCATGCTCAAGTTGCGCCCAATTTAAATAAACTGGCAGCTATCAGCGATGAAGGCATTGTGATTATCGACCTCTCCACGCAGCAGCAAACAATCATTCCCACGCCCGAACCGCCCGACCAGTTAGGGTGGGACATCACCAGCACCCAGATTTTTTACAGCACGCTGACCCCGGCCGGACCGACTGTTTTTGACGATGCCAGCCGACAGGCCGAACTTGAACCCATTTTAGGGGTTTTTCCCTTTGAGTCGCGGTTGAATACGGTGCGGCTGTATCAGGTGGATATTAACAATCAGGCACAGGTACAGCGCTGGGAAGGGCAAAATGGCTTTGCCATTGGTCGAATCGAAGGGCTTCCCGATGGAAGCGGCATTTTATTCACCTATATTCCTTCAGATAGGGTATTTTTGGCCGCCGTTATTAACAATGAAGCGCCAGCCAAAATTTTTCAGAGTATCCCGCAGACACAGCTTTTCTTTTTGCCCAACGACAGCACTACCGCCCAGCCGTTAGCCTATACGTCGCAACCGATTCTGGCCGTGCCACTGGTCACGCTGCGAAATTAATCCTCCGGTGAGGGAGTAAATGTCACCGGCTGCAACACAGGCGCTTCTGGCACAGAAGTCGTTTCAAAGTAAATCGGTGTCAGCGATGGAAACGGTGTCCGTGTTGGCAGGGGAGTTAGGGTCGGCGCGGGGGTGCGGGTTGGACGCGGCGTAGCGCTGGGCTGCGGTGTCCATGTTGGCGGCAGCACCAGCACCGTCGGGGAGGGCCCCGGTGTAATGGTCGGACGCGGGGTAAAGGTGGGCGTGGGAGAACTGGTCGTGGTAGCCGTGAGGGATGGCTGCGGGGTCGGGGTCACAAGTTCGGGTTCTTCGCTTCCTAACCGCAGCATAATCACCAGCAGCACTAGCATCACAATAATCACAATCGCGGCAAAAGCTCCAATTTCAAGCGGGGCTAATCCCCGCAGAAGCGCTCCAGTCTGGGTTTTAGGTTCTGTTGCAGGAGGGGGTGATGCAGTGGGGATGTCTGCACCCAGTTTTTGCAGCGCTGCCCGTGCGGTCTGATTTTCCGGGTTCATTTGAATCACACGCTGCAAAGCATTCAGCCGTTCTTCTGGGGTTGCTGCCACCGTTGCCAGCCACAGCCAGGCCATTTCCAGCGTCGGATTTTCGGCCACTATATCGAGCAGAATCGCTCTTGCCTGTGTACGCTGTCCCTGCTGTGCGAGATCTATTGCCTGCTGAAGCCGATTTTGCATCATGTCCCCTAATTTTATGCCGGAAAGTTAATAGGCCCGCCCGCCAGATGACGGGCTAAGTCCAGCGCGGTTACGCTCTGAAGCCGAAACGCGGACGTTCCCAGATTAAAAGCGACATTTTCCCCCGCCTGAAATCGCCGGATGGCAACCGCCGCCGTTCCGCGTGCCATGATATAAAATAAAACCATCTGCCCGCCCTCCTGAAGTTCCCACGTTTGCAGAAGCACTTCCACATCCGGCGAAATGCGGTTGCGTGCGCCCCCAACGACATCCCGCCACACTTCCAGCGGCAGCCAGAGTTTTTGGCCTTCAATGTCCAGTAGATGGGAAAATGCGCCTTCACTGTGTAGTTCGCCGTAAAAGCGATAGGGAGGTTTTCGCGCTACCCGCCGCAGAAGCCGCCGAATCATCTGCGGTTCTCTCACCAGATTGGGCGGCAGTTGTTTTTCATCCAGCAACCACGAGCCGCCCGAAATTTCCGATCCCGCCAGCAGAGTATCCAGATGAATTTGTCCGGTACGAACCCCCACCGGATTCAGGACAATGACCGCCGTGCCAGTCCGTGTCCAATTTTGAATTTGTTCCGCATCAGGAGGGCTGCCCAGGCCAAGCATAATAATCACTTTGGCTTCGCCTGCTTTATTCAACAGGGTTATATCCGCCTGTCCCTGCGGCATAACATGATTTTCCACAATGGACACAATATTTTTCAGAATATCCACTTTATAAGTGGTGTCCTGAGATTTCCATTCCATGAAAACGGGTTTTCCACTGGCAAGAGCATGATTCAGGGTTTGTACCAGCCATCTTCCCGCCACCGCCCGCGCCACATTATCCGGTGTGCAGTCCAGCAGATTCAAATGGGCAAAGTGGTGCTGTTTTAAGTCGCCCATCTTGGGAATCATTTCTTTGTGGCAAACCGGACACAGATAACGCTGCCCGCGCTGTGCTTCCGCTATTGGCACGGGGATGCCTTCTGGCGTTAGCGCCCAGCCGTACATCGGTTCATGGGGATAGGTCATGATTTTTCACCTTCGGACTGCAAATCCTATGATACACCTTACCCCATTAGAAAAGTGAAAATTTCATGCGCTTTTTAATAATACGAATATCCGTGTGATTCTTCGGCGAGTTTTTGTTCCAGTTTTTCAATGTGCTTTTTGGCGCTGGCAAGCTGGCGATTCATGTCCATCAGATGCCCTGCCAGTGTATAGGCCAGAATTTCATACAGTTTAAGGGCGAGTTCCGGTTCGTCGCGGCGCAGGTCCTCCAGACGGCTGTGAGTCAGCAGCAGGGTTTCTAAATCGGATTTGGCAAACACGGTGGCCGAATGTGCCTGATTGAGCAGCAGCGAGACTTCGCCCATTGTTTGCCCCGGCCTGACCAGCGCAATCTCGATATTTTCTCCGGTTACAGGGTTGCGCCGCACGACGCTGGCCTCCCCTTTCAGGATCAAATACATGCCCGTTGATGGCTCGTCCGCCAGAAAAACGGGTTCACCCGCTTTGTAATTTCGTGGAATACCTGCTTTTTTGAATCCATCCAGCACATCGGCTCTGAGCATGACTCATCCTTTCCGCAGCCTACGCCTATTCTACACCAACGTCTGTGTTAGAATAAGCAAAATGGCCGGATAGAGAACTATGGTTGCCCTGCGAACGACTCTTGAGGAATTTGAGTCCTTTATCAACCTGCCACAAAATCTCGATAAACGTTTTGAATGGATTGGGGGGGAAATTTTTGAAGTGCCGTCTCATCCGTATTCCTCTCAAATTGCCGCGCTGATTATTGCTGCCCTGTTATGGTATCTCAAACAGCACGATTTAGGCCATGTCACCGGATGCAGCTTTTATTTCCAAAACAAGGCTGCCGCATCTGGTGCGAGAAGGCTACAATCCCGAAGCACCGGATTTAGCGGTTGAAGTGATTTCGGATACCATGCCCAAAATTTTGCGAAAAGTGGGTAATTATCTGGCAGCAGGTACAACCGTCTGGGTAGTCTATCCTGAATCACAAACGGTTGAAATTTTTGCAACCGGACAGCCTGTAAAAGTGCTGGGTATCAATGACACGCTTGAGGACGGCCGCCTATTCCCCGGATTCCAACTGCCTGTTAAAGAGATATTTCCTCAGGCGTAGGGCGGGGTTTTATGTGGGTTTTAAATACCGATACCTATGTCAGCTAACACCGGGCTGAAACTTGAGGGCGGGAATCGGGCGTAACCGCCCTTGTCCCCGCCCAGAGAGACTTAATTCCTCAGGGGTTTGCCAGTTTCCAGCATATGGGTGATACGTGCCATTGTTTTCTCGTTTTTGACGAGTTCAAGGAAGGCTTCACGTTCAAGGTCAAGGATGTACTGCTCGGAAACCCACTGCGGGCCGCTGGCATCTCCGCCTGCTAGCACGTAAGCCAGATGTTTGCCGATGACAGTATCATATTCCGTAGCGTAGCCACTTTCTTTTAATTGCCACACACCGAGATTCAGGACCGCCAGCATATCTCGTCCCGCCGCGTAAATTTGACCGGTTTCGGGGGCGGGAGCGCCGCTTTGAATCAGCGCCAGCACTTCTTTTTTCGCCTCTGCTAGCAGATGGTCACGATTTAACACAATGCGGTCTGTTTTGGTTAAAAAGCCCATTTCCCGCGCTTCCATCGCGCTCATTGAGACTTTTGCCAGCCCGATTTGCTCAAAGACTTTTTGTAGATGCGGCAGCACACTGGCGTTTTCTGAGCTTGCCATGACCGGATTAACGATACGCCGCAGCAGTTCTTTGCAGCCAGTCCATGCCGGTATCAAGCCCACTCCAAATTCCACCAGGCCAATATAACTTTCGGCATGTGCCACCGCCCGCCAGCCGGACATTGCCATTTCTGCGCCCCCACCCAGGCAGCGCCCAAATGGAGCAGTTACAACAGGTTTTTTAGCGTAGCGAAGTGATTGCGAAAGGGTCTGCCCCATGCGGACAATTTCATCTACCTGACCCAATTCGCCCTGCGCGGCGGCCATGACCAGTAACATGATATTGGCGCCAACTGAAAAATTTTCCCCGTCGTTGCCAATCACTAGCCCATCAAAATCGCTGTCCAGCCGTTCCAGCGCCTTAAAGCCCATTTTGATGATGTCATCATCCAGCGCGTTCATTTTGGTGTGGAATTCCAGCAGGGCAACCCCATCACCCATATCAATCAGACTCGCGCCCATGTTGCGGTCAACAATTTTGCTGTTGTCATTTTTCAAATGGGCAATCACGATTTGATTCGGGTCTTTGGGCAGGGGAGCGTAGCTGCCTGTACGCGGGTCATAAAAACCGACCTGTACGCCATATTCATCATACTGGTAAAAGGTCGGATGCCCACTGGAAAGCATATCCTTCACCCACTGCGCTACTTTGTAGCCATCCTGTTCCATGCGGGTTGTAGTTTCTTCAACGCCAAGCGCGTCCCAGATTTCAAATGGGCCAAGTTCATGCCCAAACCCCCACTTATTGGCGTTGTCGATGCTCACTAAATCATCCGTAATTTCGCCCATTTTCTGGGAGGCATAGGCCAGGAATCCGGCGTGCAAATGCCAGAGATACTCAGCAGCGCGATCCGTATCATTGACCAGTGCTTTGACACGTTCACCAACTTTTTCGATTTTCCGATGTTTGCCAACGCTTTCAAAGCGAATTTTTTCCGGCGCTTTATATTCCAAATCCTTGAGGCCAAGATGCCAGAATTCTTTTTCCCCATCGGCCCCTTTGACCGTTTTGTAAAAACCCTGTCCGGTTTTGCTGCCCAGGAATTTGTTCTGCATCAAAAACTGGAATATTTTTTGTGTGCCTTCGTGTTTTAAAACGTCACGCCACTCGTCATCAGGAATCGCGTTGTACAGGTTTTCCGCCACATGCCAGGCAATATCCACGCCTACGATGTCATTCAGACGAAAGGTTGCACTTTTGGGATGCCCAATCAGGGGTCCGGTAATGGCATCTACTTCTTCCGCCGTGAAGTCATGGTCAAGCGCGTAGTTGATTGCCATCATCCCGACAATGCTCATAAAGCGGTTGCCGATGAAGTTCGGGGTATCCTTTGCCAGCACCGTACCTTTGCCAAGCACCCGCGACCCGTAATCCATAAAAAAGTTGATTAAGGCCGGATCGGTTTTGGGGTGGGGGATAATTTCCAGCAGTTTGAGGTAGCGCGGCGGGTTAAAAAAATGTGTTCCCAAAAAATGACGCTGAAACTCTTCGCTGCGGCCTTCGGCAATCGCCTCAATACTCAGGCCGGAGGTATTGGTTGTTACGATGGTATGTGGCTGGCGAATAGCTTCCAGTCTTTCCATGAGCTGCTGTTTGACATCCAGCCGTTCGACCACTACCTCTACAATCCAATCGCAGTCCGCCAGCAGGTGCAGATCGTCTTCCAGGTTGCCAATCGTAAACAGATTTAAGTCGGATTCTTCAAAAAGCTGCGCGGGCTTGGATTTTTGCAGGCGTTTAAGCCCCTCCTCGACCACGCTGTTGCGTTTTTTATCGCCGGCAATGTCCAGCATGACCACTGGCACGCCAATTCCGGCCATCAGCGCCCCAATGCCGCTGCCCATCGTCCCCGACCCAATTACCCCAACTTTATTAATTTTGTAGGCCATTCTCTCTCCTTTTTAACGCATCTATAAACCATGTTGCCATCTGGTCTGCAATTTCCTGGCCGGAAAGCGCTCCATCCGGGCGATACCACACCCCAAC
>CAZKZS010000053.1:0-6181 GCA_964557285.1 uncultured Anaerolineae bacterium
ATCGAAAATCCCAAAAGCGTATTTGAAGCCAAACCCTGGCAAAAATTATGGTTTCTGTTTGCTGGGCCGTTTGCCAATTTTGTGGCTGCGTATATCGTTTTTGTGATTGTCGCCCTGATTGGCCTGCCGACTCCCAAATCTGAGGTGACGGTGACGGAAACTTTTGACGACACACCAGCAGCGCAGCAGCTTCAAGAAGGGGATGTCATTACCCGACTCAACGGCAAGACATTTGATACGTCCTACGATTTGGATGACCTGCTGGGCAACCCCACCGAACCCGTCACCCTGACTGTTCAGCGCGAAGGCCAGACTCAGGAAATTACCCTGACTCCGCAGACCCGTGTTGAAAATCTCCCCGAAGAACGAGTACAGGTGTATGAGATTCAGCCAGATACCCCTGCTGAAGAAGCAGGCTTGCAGGATGATGACATTTTCCTGGCGGTCAACGGCGAACCCATTCTGAATCTGGAACAGCTTCAGAATCTGACCAACGAACATGCCGACCGGAAAATGCTGGTCACGATTCTGCGGAATGGGGAAATTCTGGAAATCCCTGTCACGCCGCGCCGTCTGGAAGGGGAAGACCGGGCGCGTATGGGCTTCCGCACCGAACTGATTGCTGCCACACCGGAACTGGGTTTTGTGGTTGATGACCGCAACGTGGAATTTTACAATGACCGCACTTCGTTTCTGGGTGCGTTTGAGTACGCGACGGATAACTATATCACCGTCATCGAACAGATTATCAGCCTGCCGGGGGAATTTGCGGCGGGCAACCTCAGTTCCGAAGAAACCCGTCTGGTTGGGCCGGTGGGTGTTTCCCAGATTGGGCGCGACCTCATCAAAAATTACCCGTACCAGCAGGTAATTGTATTTGTGGCGCTCATCAGCATTTCCCTGGGCATGACCAACCTGCTGCCCATTCCGGGACTTGACGGGGGACGTATACTTTTTGTACTCATTGAGATGATACGCGGCAAACCGATGTCCCCGGAACGTGAAGGGATTGTTCACTTGATTGGGCTTGGCCTGCTCCTGTCGCTGATGGTGTTGCTGGTCATTAATGACATTGCGAACCCGCTTCAATTACCCCAATAAACGGAGACGACTCTATGCCAAATGATTACTATGATGATGACAACTACATGGAAGACATGCCCCGGCAGCACACGCTGGAAGATGCCTTCAATGTCCTTCCGCTAAAAGACGATGGGATTGTTCCCTATGAAGTTGTGGCAGGTTTTTCGGAACTTGAGCCGGATGAAGTGGAGCAGGTGCGGGCGGTCTGGCAAAAGATGGAAGATGAACACCGCGTCCGCATTATGGAACGCTTCGCCGAAATTACCGAAGTAGACTATGAAATGGACTACACCGAAATGGCGCGCATAGGGTACGATGACCCGAATCCGGCCGTGCGGGCGGCGGCGGTGAATGTCAGCTATGCCGAAGATTCGCTCGACAACTTACGCCGTTTGCTGCCCCTTGCTCAAAAGGACGAATCGCCTATCGTGCGGGCGGCGGCCATTTCCCGCCTCGGACAGTATATTTACCTGGGTGAGGTCGAAGAACTTGACCCGGAAGATACCCTTCCCGCGCAGGAACTGGCGCTCAAACTGTACCACGACCCGAACGAAAGTATGGATGTGCGCCGCCGTGCGCTGGAAGCCATTTCTCACTGTTCGCTTGCCGATGTCCCGCAGATGATTAACGAGTCCTACCATCATTCCGATTCCAGAATGCGAATCAGCGCCGTGACCGCGATGGGCAATTCCTGTGACCCGCAGTGGGAAAAATACGTGCTGGAAGAAATGGAAAGCGACCTGCCCGAAATGCGCTTTGAAGCCATCCGTGCCGCCGGAGCGCTGAGCCTGAAGCCAGCCATTGAACGGCTGGGGGATTTTGGTTATGATGATGACCGTCAGCTTCAGGAAGCGGCAGTCTGGGCGCTGGGAGAAATTGGCGGGCAGGAAGCCATCAGCAAACTCGAAGCGCTGGCCGATTACGCCGAATCTGAAAATGACGATGACCTCGCTGAATTCATCGAAGAAGCGATTGATATGGCCTACTTCATGTCGGACGATGACCTTGAATTTGAAATGATGGAATTTGAGGACGACGACGATGATGATGGCGACTACGATGAGGACGACTTTGAGGACGACGAAGAAGCGTAAATCGCCATGTTAGAACGACTTCATGCGACCGTTCACGGGCGCGTTCAGGGCGTGAATTTCCGTGCCTATACCCGCCTGTTTGCCAGCGAGTTAGGGCTGGTAGGCTGGGTGCGGAATCGGCCAGAGGGAACGGTAGAAACCGTTGCTGAGGGCGCTCCTGAGATGATCATGTCGTTCCTTGAATTTTTGTATGAAGGTTCTCCGTCGGCGCGGGTGGATCGGATTGAATTCACCCGCACGCCAATCCAGCAAGCCGAATTCACGTCGTTTGAGACACGCTACGAATGATCCGTTCGCCGGAAAAACTCGCCTGGATTACCCTCCTGACCGCCCAACTGATTTGTCTTGTGACCGCCGGCACAGGATTCGTGACCAGCTACTGGTTTTTATTTGACTCCCAGGTTGACCTCAAAACGGAAATTCAGGCCGGACGTGGCACGGTTGGGGTACGGATGGCTTCTGGCGGGAATGAAGAAGCGGTGCGGCTGAATCGTTCTCTGGACTCGCGTGAGAGGATTTCGGTTGACCCACTTTCCCAGGGAACGATTCAATTTGTTGATCCCAGTGAAAATGATCTGGTGATTGCCAACGCCACTATTTTTGGAGACAGCAACCTGCGGCTGGGGTACGCTCGTCGTCCACGTTTTCATCTGGGGGATGGGCATTACACTGTTCGGCTAGAACAATTAGAGGGACGGGTAGAAATACAGATTCCCCCAAACCTGCCCCGCGCCATTGATTTTGAGGTCACGGCCAAAAGTGGCAAAGTGATTATTCAGGAAAGCGGGTTTTATAATATCACGGCTACCGCGTCGAGTCTGACGGTGTTGCCGCGTGCGGGCAGCGCCCTGCTGGAACTGCCAGACGGGAAAAAGGAACGGGTGAACACCGGACTGACAGGAATCGCACGGGTAGAAGCGGACAGCATCACGCAGGAACTTTTAACCGCCGAAATTTTTGACAATCCCCTGTTTCTTAATTCCCTGGGCAGCGCCCCGATTCCCGATGGATGGGGCTGTGAACACGGCCTGAACACCGATTCCGCTTCTTATCACCTGACCACTTTTGAAGGCCGCCGCAGCGTATATATCAAACGCGAAGGGCAGGGATTGGGGCCGGGAGCAACGCTGTGCAAGCAGCTTCTTGGCCTGAACGGGGCTGATGTCATCCCGTATTCCGACTTACATATCCGTGCTACCCTGAATGTCCGCGCTCATTCGCTGTCAATTTGTGGCATCAAAGCCAGCGAATGTGTGTTGATGCTGCGTCTGTATTACAAAAATGAGTATGGGCAGGATGTGGAATGGATTCACGGGTTTTACAGCTTTAACTACACCCCCGGCGACGGCACACCCATTCAATGTGATACCTGCCTGACCCCGCATGACCAGATTACCCCCGGCAACTGGTACACTTACGAATCGCCCAATCTAATGAATTTGCCGGAAGGCCGCCGCCCCACCACCATTACCCGCATTGAATTTTATGCCTCCGGTCACGGCTATGAAGTGGCTATTGGGGAGATTTCACTGGTCGCCACACGCTAAAAATCCAGTCCGGTTTCCCGCAGCGATACCCAGTTCCCCTGCCCGATAATCACATGGTCTAACACGGTTATATCCAGCAGTTTGCCCGCCTCAATGATTTTTTCTGTGAGGACAAAATCTTCCTCTGATGGGGTAGGGTCGCCTGAGGGGTGATTATGCACCAGCACCAGACTGGCCGCATTGCGAGTCACGGCCTCCCGGAACACCTCCGCAATCCGCACCACTGTCATATTTAAACTGCCAATGTAAACGGTAGGAATCGCCATCACACGGCGGGTCACATCCAGCAGAATCACCCGTAAATGCTCCTGTGGCAGGGTTTCCATCTCCAGCAGCACCAGCCGCGCCGCGTCCGCTGCCGTGCGAATCAGAGGACGTTCTTCCCCATTCCGGCTGACCAGCCGCCGGCTCAGTTCCAGCGCGGCCAACATCGACTCTGCCCGCGTCGCGCCCAACCTGTCCGCCAGTTCAGCATATGAAAAGCGTGCCAGCCCGCGTAAACCGCCGTTTAAAAGCGCGGCGACCTGCTCCGGCGACTCCATCCTCAGGAGAATCATGAGCAGTTCCGCGTCAGATAAATGCTGAGCGCCAAACTGCCGGAGTCGTTCACGGGGGGTATCGTTCATGCACCCATTGTAGCGAAAACTATTGCGTAAAACCTCACCGTGTTATACTCGTCGTGCATAACAGACAGGGGAACAGCTATGACGGATGTCATTATCATTGGCGGGGGAATCACAGGGACAAGCACAGCCTACCAACTGGCATCACGCGGCCTGAAAGTGATGCTGCTGGAAAAAAAGCATCTGGCGGCAGGCGGCACCGGACGCACAGGCGGCATTATCCGCCAGCACTATTCCAATGAAATCACTGCACGGATGGCACATCGGTCGCTGCACACATGGCGCGATTTTGATAATGTGGTCGGCGGTGAATGTGGCTGGATGCAGACGGGCGTGCTGGTCACAGTCGGCAGAAATGACACGGAGGGGCTGAAAGCGAATATCGCCTTGCAGCAGAGTGTAGGCATTAATACCCAGTTTATTGATGCAGAAGTAGTGCATGATCTGTTCGCACATTTAAATGTGGAGGACATCGGCGGCGCGGCCTACGAACCGGAAGGCGGCTGCGCGGACGGTTCAATGGCGACCAATGCCTACGCCAGCCGTGCCAAAGACCTGGGTGCGGTGATTAAACAGGGCGTTTCCGTGACTGCCGTGCAGGTTGAATCGGGACAGGTGACAGGCGTTAAAACCAGCGAAGGCGATTTTAGCGCTCCGGTGGTCATTAATGCGGCGGGCGCATGGGGAGCGCGGCTTTCGCGCCAGTTAGGGTATGAAACCCCTGTAGAAGCCAGCCGCCATCAGATTGCCGTTTTTGAGCAGCCCACACAGGATTTAAAATATCCCGTTGTTTTAGATTTTATTCAGGGATTTTATGTACGACCTGAAACCGGACATCTGGCGCTGGCGGGGTCGCTGGAAGCCTCCGAAGCGGAAAATACCGTAGACCCGGATGATTATGCAGAAACCGTCGATATGGCGTTTAACCTGGACTGTGCTGAACGTACCGAACACCGGATTCCGGTCATGGGAGAAGCGCGGGTTGGCAAAGGCTGGGCGGGCATTTATGATGTCACTCCGGACTGGCATCCGATTCTGGCGGCCATGCCCGGCATCGAAGGATACATTTGTGCGTATGGATGGAGTGGCAGTGGATTTAAAATGGGGCCGGTGGTCGGCGAAATGCTGGCAGATTTAGCCACAGGCGAACAGCGCTGCCCGATTGACCCCGCGCCCTTCCGGTACGAACGTTTTGCCGAAGGCCGCCTGATTAAGGGTCTGTACGCATACAGCATCATTGGCTAATGGGAGTAATGGATGAGCAGTGAAACCTTCAACACCCTGATTCTGGCGGTGATTACCCTGTTTGGGGCGGGACTCACCGCCCTGTGGCTGGGCATGACCTTATGGACGTGGCAGGATATGCGAGCCAGGTCACGCGACCCTCTGGCGCAAATCGCCGCAACGCTGCTGGTTTTTTTAGTGCCGCCGTTTGGAATCGTGGTGTATCTGCTGCTGCGCCCGCGTGAAACGCTGGCCGACGCTTATGAACGTTCTCTGGAAGAAGAAGCCCTGCTGCAAGAAATTGAGGAAAAACCTGCCTGCCCCGGCTGCGGACGGCCTACCCATAAAGAATGGCAGGTTTGCCCCTACTGCCACACCCGCCTGAAAAAAAGCTGTATTCAGTGTCATTCGCTGCTGGAACTCACCTGGAATCTGTGTCCGTACTGTGCCACGCCGCAAATTGGCTATGAGGACTCGGAGCAGATTCCGCAGCAATCCAGCCCTAAGTCGTCGCGCAGTATCATGAAACAAATTGATAACGAACGTTCACCTTACGAATACAATGCCAACGACTCACCGTTGGAATTTGTGGATGAGTGAGGCTGACCTC
>CAZKZS010000053.1:6191-19984 GCA_964557285.1 uncultured Anaerolineae bacterium
CTCTCCGATTTTCGGAGAGGGGCTTATGTGAGCCTCACGGCGTTCGCTTGCCCCTGTACCCTGCTTCCCGCAAAATTTCCTCCGTATGAGCGCCTAAAACCGTACCCGTGTGTTGATACTGCGGCTGGCTGGCGGAAAACTTGAGGGGGTTTGCAATTTGTTTTTGAAACGTGCCATCCGGTTTCGGTACATCCACCACCATGCCCCGCGCCTGAATTTGTGGGTGTTCCAGCGCTTCCGATACTTTTAATACGGGTTCGACACACACATCCAGAGGGCTGAAAATATCGAGCCATTCCGCCAGCGTTTTTGTCTCAATGACTTTTTGAATTTCCGCTTTGGGGATTTCGGCATTCACCCATTCCGGCCTGCCAATGGCAGCACAAAAGCCTTCCCAGAATTTGGGTTCAAGGCTGCCTACCGACAGATAGCGCCCGTCGCGGGTCTGATAATAATCATAGTAACTGCCGCCGTTGAGGGGGTTATCCTCCCATCCGGGGTCTGTTCCTCCAATTAGATAAGTGCTGGCAGCCAGTGAGTTCCAGTACAGCGCCCCGTCAAGCATACTGACATCAATAAACTGACCTTCGCCTGTATCCCGACGGTGAATTTCTGCCGCCAGAATCCCGACCAGCGCCCCGTATGACCCCGCCCCAATATCGGCCACCTGCACCCCCAACGGAACAGGGGCGCCGCGTCCGGTATGGCTGGAAACCCCTGCCAGCGCCAGATAGTTAATGTCGTGTCCGGCGCGGTCACGGTAGGGGCCGGTTTGCCCGTATCCGGTGATGGCACAGTAAATCAGACGCGGGTTAACCGCTTTAAGGGCTTCATATCCAATGCCCAGTTTATCCATCACGCCCGGACGAAATTGCTCCAGCACAATATCATAAGTCAGCACCAGCCGCTTGACCACTTCGATGGCTTCCGGTTGTTTTAAATCCAGCGCGATCGAACGTTTGGAACGGTTGATGAGTCCGTGCCACGCGGATATTTCCCCATCAAAGGGAGGCATCTGCCGCACCATATCCGGCCGGTTGGGGGCTTCTACCCGAATTACATCCGCACCCCAATCGGCCAGCATCATCGAGGCAAACGGCCCCGGCAGCAGAGTCGAAAAATCCAGGATTTTTAAAGTTGATAACAGCATTTTCACGAGTTCTCCACAACTTTGTGATAGTTTATCCTCACTTGGAGAAAATTGATGATGAGACAAATTGGATTACTGCTGGTTTTACTGCTGCTTGTCCTGCCTGCCGCCGCACAGGAAGAACAGGCAGGTGATACCCGATTAGACGACAAAGGAATCGAACAGGTGTGGGTTCCAGCAGGCTGTTTTAGGATGGGGACAGACGAAACCGAACTGGAACGGCTGCTGGCACTTGAACCACCCGGCTGGATACAGCAGGCGATGTCCAGCGAACAGCCTGCCCATGAAGTGTGCCTGACAGAAGGATTCTGGATTGACAAATATGAAGTTACCAATGCGGCATGGCAGGCGTTTGTCGAGGATGGTGGATACGAAAATGAGGATTACTGGTCAGAAGCGGGTTTAAAATGGCTGCATCGACAGCGAAGCAGCCTTCCTAAAACCTGTTTTGATGAAGAACCCGACGGCCATCCACGCGCATGTATCACCTGGTACGAAGCCGAAGCCTATGCCAACTGGCGGGGCGGCACGCTACCCACTGAAGCGCAGTGGGAATATGCGGCACGCGGGCCAGAATCTTTGATTTATCCCTGGGGGAATGAATGGGACGAAGCGAAAGCCAATGTGATTGACTCGGAAGCCCCTGCCCCTGTTGGCAGTTATCCTGAAGGCGTAAGCTGGGTAGGTGCGCTGGATATGGCAGGCAATCTCATGGAATGGACTCAGGATTGGCTCGACCCTGACTATTATCAACAGGGAATCAAAGATGACCCGACCGGACCGGTCGAAGGGGATATTAAAGTGGAACGGGGCGGCTGGTGGGGCAGCAATTTATTTGCAGCACGATCCGCTTATCGCCATTTTGAAGACCGACCCACCTATCAGGATCATCATATCGGGGTGCGGATTGTTTCTGCGGGAGAATAAAGGGTATAGGGGCGGGAACAAACACCCGCCCTTTAATCGGTAATCGTTTGAATCTTCACAAAATTGGTATGTCCGCCTGCCCCAAACGGCACGCCGCTAATAATCACGATTCTGTCGCCGGGTTCGGTCAGGTCGGCATCTTTGGTCGAGCGCACCACCACCTTGAGCATGTCATCAATCGTGAAAAATTCCTCAACCAGCATGGGACGCACCCCCCACACTAAAGACATACGTTGATAGGTAGCCGCGTTGGGGGTGACGCATAAAATCGGGGTGGCAGGACGTTCCCGCGCCACCCGCCGCGCCGTGTAGCCCGTCCAGGTGCAGGTCACAATCATTTTGGCGCCGACAGCTTCCGCCATTTCGATGGTCGCATGACTGATAGCGTCCGCAACCATCGTTTCCGTATCTCTGGGTTTGCCTTCCCGCACCGCCGCGCGGATAGCGACATTGGCATGGATGCGCCCCAGCAGGGCCAGATGCGACTCGGCAATCTGAGCGATGGTTGCCATGGTTTCCACCGACTCAACAGGATATTCACCGCTTGCACTCTCACCGGAAAGCATTACCGCGTCTGTACCGTCAAAAATCGCGTTGGCAACATCGGAGGCTTCGGCACGGGTCGGGCGCGGGCTGTGAATCATACTGTTGAGCATCTGGGTAGCAGTAATGACGGGTTTGCCGACCGCGTTGCATCGTTGAATGATACGCTTCTGCTCAATAGGAACAGACGCCGCCGGAATTTCCAGCCCCAAATCGCCACGCGCCACCATGATTCCATCCGATACTTCAATAATGGCGTCAATATTTTCCAGCGCTTCAAATTTTTCGATTTTCGCAACAATAGCGACATCCCCCTTGTGCTGTTTGATGAGCCAGCGCAGTTCGCGCATTTCATCCGGCCCCCGCACAAAGGACATCGCCAGCCAGTCGATTTTTTGGTCAAGGGCAAACACCAGGTCCTCGCGGTCTTTATCGGTCAGCGCGGGCATGGTCAGGCGTGAATCGGGCGCCATCACCCCTTTCCGGCTCTTTAACTTGCCGCCAATAACCACCTCACAGATTAAATCCTGTGCCTGTTTGCTAATCACACGAAATTCAATTTCCCCGTCATCCAGCAATAGGCGCTGTCCGGCATCCACATCAGCAATAAATTCCGGGTGCGGCAGGCTAATTTCCAGTTTGTCTGGGTCAGGATTCGGGCGGGAGGTCAGCACCAGCGTGTCGCCAGGCGCCAGGTTAAGCGGCTCAAGCGCCCCTAACAGCCCCAGACGAACCTTCGGTCCCTGCAAGTCGCCTAAAATCCCGATGACCTTGCCTTCTTCCTCAGCCAGCCGCCGGATGGTCTGAATGGCGTGCGCGTGCGTGGCATAATCCCCATGACTGAAGTTAATCCGCGCCACATTCATGCCCGACCGGATCATCCGACGCAGGATATCCTCATCGTAGGAAGCAGGGCCAATGGTCGCCACGATTTTGGTTCGTTTGGAGCTTGGTTTGGCAAAAGTTTTCGTCAGCATACTCAACACACACCATCAGGGTAAATTTGCCCAAAATATCACCCTCACCCCAAACCCCTCCCCCATAAAGAGGGAGGGGCTTTTGAACCCCCTCTCCCGCTACTGGGAGAGGGGGCAGGGGGTGAGGGTAAATGCTACATTCTATGCAAAACGTTTAATATTGGTAAAGGCGCTGCGGCCTGCGTACTGCGCCGCGTCACCCAGTTCTTCCTCAATCCGCAACAGTTGATTGTACTTGGCAATCCGGTCACTGCGGGCGGGCGCACCAGTTTTAATCTGACCAGCATTTAACGCAACCGCAATATCAGCAATTGTATTGTCCTCCGATTCGCCGCTTCGGTGGCTGACCACGACTGACCACCCGTGCAATTGGCTGAGGCGGCTGGCTGCAAATGCTTCCGTCAGCGAGCCAATCTGATTGACTTTGCACAGCAGCGAATTACAGGCATTTAGTTTAATTGCATTTTTCACCTTGTTGACATTTGTCACCAGCAGGTCATCCCCTACCAACTGCACTCTGTCGCCAATGGCGGCACGCAGTTTCACCCAACTGTCCCAGTCGTTTTGATCCAGCCCATCTTCCAGACTGATAATCGGGTAGCGGTTACACCAGTCCGCCCAGAATTGGACCATTTCTTCGCCAGAAAGGGCGCGGTTTTCGGTTGCCAGATGATATTTGCCGTCGTGGTAAATTTCGCTGCACGCAGGGTCAAGCGCAATAAACACATCTTCGCCCGCCTGGAAACCTGCCCGGTCTACTGCTTCCAGAATCACCTCAATGGCCGCTTCATTTTTCCCCAGGCTGGGGGCAAATCCACCTTCATCTCCGACGGTGGTTGAAAAGCCTTTGTCATGCAGCACTTTTTTAAGGGTATGGTAAATTTCCGACCCCCACCGCAGCGCTTCCCGGAAGGATTCCGCGCCGACAGGCATCACCATAAATTCCTGAAAATCGGTGCTGTTGGTGGCATGTTTGCCGCCGTTCATGATGTTCATCATCGGCACAGGCAGCAGATGGGCATAAATGCCACCTAAATATTTATATAGGGGCAGGTTAAAATAATTGGCCGCAGCGCGGGCAGCCGCCATCGACGCCCCCAGAATCGCATTCGCGCCCAGGCTGCCCTTGTTGGGTGTGCCATCCAGCCCGATGAGCGCCTCATCAATGCCCTTCTGGTCGGTTACGTCCCAGCCGACCAGCAAATCAGCAATGGGGCCGTTGACGTTATCCACCGCCTGCAATACCCCTTTGCCCTGATAACGGCCTTTGTCACCATCGCGCAGTTCGACCGCTTCATATTCGCCTGTGCTGGCCCCACTGGGAACAATTGCCCGTCCCAGCGCGCCGCTTTCCAGCATAATCTCAACTTCTACTGTCGGGTTGCCGCGTGAATCCAGCACTTCGCGCCCGAGAACAGAGATAATTTCAGTCATCGTTTTACCTTTTTGTCATGAATATAATTCGAGAGGGGCAGCCCCCTCTCGCTCATCACAAATCTAAATCATTAAAAAGTCGTTCGTAATCCAGATGTTCGGCAATCATGGCCTGGAAACGGTTGAGTTTTTCCGCCTGCCCCAACCGGGTGCGCCCAAACACCTTTTCAATCGCTTCAATCGTATCAATCGTATTCTGGCGCACCAGCAGCACGGCAACATTATTTTCTTCCGCCATACGGACAATCGCCGGACTGGGGTGTAAATTGCCTGTCAGCACCAGCGCCGCCGTTGAGGTTTCCAGTGCCGCCGCCTGAATATCTGCCCTATCACCGCCCGTCACGACCGCCTTGTTTAACTGGCGGCGGAAACGCGGCAGCGCCGACTCTACCGTCATTGCGCCTACCGTCAGATTTTCAATCAGACGCTGAACCTGGCTGTGACCGGTTAAAATTTGCGCGTCCAGAATTTCCACAATTTCCCCGATGGTGATGGCCGAGAGGGACTGCTGATAGGGCAAAATGCCATAGACACGAATCCCCTGAGCTTCAAGATAGGGTTTCATCTGAGTCAGGGTCACATCACGGGCTTCATCCGGTACGGCATTAATCACCACCCCCAGCAGGTGGTCGCCCAGGCGGGACTTGGCAGCCAGCGTATCATCAATGACATTTCGCAGCGCCCGCCAGCGTGTCACACTCAGCGTTTTTAAACTGAAACGTTTAACCAGTTCGACCGTGTTTAGACCCACAACGTACCCGTCGCGCATGGTCGTGCCGCCTTCCAGCAGCAGTACATCCTGATCTTTGCCCGCGCTTTCTATCATAGCTTGCAGATTGCTGCCCATATCCGTCGGCGCTTTGCCTGCCATGATGTCGGCCAGCAGTTCATCACTGATGATCACGGTTGAAAGTTCAGAGGCGGGGCGCTCGATACGAAGGACCTGCCGCACAAAGGTCGCATCTTCGTCCGTGAGTTTGCCCTGTACCATCACGGGTTGAATGCCTACGGGTTTTAAATACCCGACCTTTAACCCGTCCGCCTGCATCCTCAGGCCAATGCCCAGACACAGGGAAGTTTTACCTGAAAAGGTGACTACCGAGGTAATGTATAAGGACTGCTTTGCCATAAATAATCAATCTTTCTCCTAATAAAATTAAGGTTTCAGAACCAGACGCATATCCAGCGCCGTCACACCACTACCTTCGGTATACACCACCAGCGGGTTAATATCCATCTCTACAATTTCCGGAAAATCTGTCACCATTTGACTCATCCTTAGCAGGGTTTCAATAATCGCTTCCTTGTCTGCCGGGGGTTCACCACGGACCCCATCCAGCAGGGTTCGCGCACGGATTTCTTCCAGCATTTCTTCGGCGTCCTGCCGCCCAAAGGGAGCAATACGGAAGGTCACATCCCGCAGCGCTTCAACGTAAATTCCCCCCAGGCCAAAGGTAATCAATGGCCCAAACTGTGCGTCGCGGCTCATACCGACCAGCAGTTCAATACCTTTTGGCACCATTTCCTGAACCAGACAGCCCCAGATACGCGCATCCGGCACGTAACGCTGCGCCCGATAGACAATCAGTTCAAATGCATCTTTGACATCGGAAGCACTGGTGAGGCCGACTTTCACCCCGCCCACATCGGTTTTATGCAAAATGTCCGGACTGGCGATTTTTAATACCACCGGATAGCCAATGCTGCTGGCAAGCTGCACCGCTTCGTCTGCGTTGGCGGCCACTTCTGCCCTGGGGCGAGGAATCCCATATGCATCCAGCATGGAGCGACATTCGGCGTCACCCATCGTCACCCGTCCTTCGCTGCGAACCGACTCAATTAATCTGGCCGCAGCCGCCTTATCCACCTCATAGGTGATGATGTTGGCATTGGGACGGTCACGATAGGCGCGGTAGTCACGCATAGCGGCAAACGCTGCCGCCGCGCGTTCCGGAAACGGATAATTCGGCACCCCATATTCCGCCAGAATATCAACTCCGACTTCGACCCGTGCTTCACCCATAAAGCAGGCCAGAATCGGCTTATCCACTTCTTTGGAAAGTTTGCCCACTGCATGGGCGGTCATTTCAATTTGAGTCATGGCCTGCGGGGTTAAAATCACCAGAATCCCGTCCACATTTGGGTCGGCCACCACACGCCGCAGCGCTACTTCATAACGGTCATTCTGGGCATCTCCCAGCACATCCACCGGATTGGCAGCGCTAGCCGCCCCCGGCAGGTAGTGTTCCAGCGCTACTTTGGTTTCGTTATCCAGCCGCGCCAGTTCCATGCCCGCTTTTTCCAGCGAATCGGTTGCCAGAATCCCCGGCCCGCCCGCGTTGGTGACAATCGCAATCTGGTTGCCATTCAGAAGCGGCTGGTAGGCAAAACCAAGCGCAAAATCAAACATTTCCTGCATGGTTTCCGCCCGCAGGACACCACTTTGATAAAAAGCGGATTTATATGCCTGTTCCGCCCCCGCCAGACTGCCCGTATGGGAGGACACCGCACGCTGCCCACTTTGAGTCACCCCGCTTTTCACCACAATGACGGGTTTTTTGCGGGTGACTTCTCGCGCCACGTCCATAAACTCACGTCCTGACGGCAGTCCTTCGCTGTAGATGAGAATCACACGGGTTTCCTCATCTTCCGCCAGATACCGCAGTAAGTCCGCTTCTGCCACATCGGTTTTGTTACCCAGGCTGACAAATTTGCCCAGCCCCAGCCGTTTTCCGGCCAGGCTTAAATCCAGAATAGCCGTCCCCAGCGCACCGGACTGGCTCATAAAAGCAATCGGGCCGGGATAGGGCGTGCCAGCCGCAAAAGTTGCATTCAAAGGGGTATGGGTATCAATCACCCCCAGACAGTTCGGCCCGATCAGCCGCATGTTGTACTGTTTCGCCGTCTCCTGCACTTCAATTTCACGTTTCATGCCCTCCATGCCGACCTCACGGAAGCCCGCGCTGATGACCACAACGGCCTTGACGCCCGCTTCTCCGCATTCCTTCACCGCTTCCGGCACAAACTGATAGGGAATCACAATCACCGCCAGGTCGGGAACTTCTGGAAGCTGGCGGACATCAGGATATGATTTAAATCCCAGGATGGTATCGGCTTTAGGATTGATGGGGTAGATACCCCCGTTGTATCCACTTTCAACAATGTTGGCGAGAACGGAGTATCCCAGTTTGCCAGGGTCACGACTCGCGCCCACAATGGCTATGGCATTCGGTTTAAAAAAGGCATCCAACATGAAATGGTGTCCCGGACTGTAATTGGTAAGGTTGAGAGTCTGTCCAAACATGGTCTGATTATAACGTTTAACCTACAAGCGGCAAGTCACAGTCAACAAAAAGCTCTTGTGAATTTCGCACAGGTGAGCGTTAATGAGCAAACGCGCCCCAATTGATGCAGGCTGTCACTGACACACCCCCCCGAAGTCGATATACTTTGTAGTAATACACACAAAAGAGGGATAAATATGGCGACTCTCAACACCACTTATCTGGGTATCCCCGTCCAATCTCCCATGATTGTGGCGTCCAGTACGATTTCCAGTGTTTTAGACCGCATTAAAGTTGCCGAAGCTGCCGGGGCGGGGGCGCTGGTGTTCCGTACCGTTTTTGAAGAACAATTCCGCCAGCAGCGCCCCCTGACACCGGATGAAGAAGCACAATTAGCGGGCAAAATTGCCACCTCCCGCGCCCACCTGAATCCTGACGACCAGACAGCGATTAAGGAACATTTGCTGTGGATTGAAAAAGTGCGGGCGAATGTACAGCTTCCGTTGATTGGCAGCCTGAACGCCGTGCATCTGGACTCGTGGGAGCAGATGGCCGCCGATTTAGAATCGTCCGGTGTGAACGCGCTGGAACTCAATGCCTACGCCATTGAAACCCACCCGCAGCGCACCAGCGCCGATATTGAACAGACCCTATATGAATTGGTTGAACGGGTGACACAGCGCGTAAAAATTCCAGTGGCGGTCAAACTCAGCCCTTTTTATACCGGACTGGTGAATGTTATCACCGAACTGGACCGGCGCGGCGCGGCGGGGTTTGTCCTGTTTAACCGTTTTTTGCAGCCGGATATTCAACTGGAAAGTATGACCCTGTACAACCACATGGAACTGAGCAGCAAATTTGAAATGCAGCTTCCGTTACGCTGGACAGCCATTCTATACGGGCGTATTCAAGGCAATCTCATTTTTTCTACCGGAATCCAGACGGGACAGGATGCCCTCAAAGCGCTGCTGGCGGGCGCCCAGGCGGTGCAGGTTGCCAGCACCCTGCTGCGAAACGGCACACAGTATCTGGAAACCATGAACGAAAAAATCCGCGACTGGATGGATGAAAATGGAGTCCAGACGGTAGATGAAATGCGGGGCAGGCTCAGCCAGCAGGCATGTGACGACCCCGGTGCTTTTGAACGGGCGCAGTACATTGACCTGCTGACTCATCAGCATTAAGGAGGCGGCCATGTCTGACCTGAAAACGTTTCTCAGCCGCAAATCGGTGATTCTGGCGCAGCGCCGCCAGGAGTACACCGACAACCCCGACGCAGGTCTGGTCACGCTTACCGCCGCTTCGACCCTTTCCCATGAAAATTTTGCCCGCCCGACCCGCATGGGCAGTTTTGAAATGCTCAGCGATTCGGGCGTGGGCTTAGGCGGGCAGGCGTTGGGGCCAAGCGCACCGGAAATGCTGCTGGGGGCGCTGGCAAGCTGTCTGGTACATACTTACCTGCTTCAGTCCGTGCTGATGAATATTCCGGTAACGCATGTAGAAGTTGAAGTCACCGGAAAAATTGATTTAACGGGCGTGGTCGGCCTGCCCTATGAACAGCCGCCGCACATGCAGGACATCACGTATACGGCCAGAGTTGAATCGCCTGCTTCTGCGGAGGAGATTCAACAGATTCATGATATGGTAGAAGCCACCTGCCCCGTGCTGAACACGATTCGGTATCCGGTACAGGTCACACGGACATTATGAACAACAGTTTGCTTCCCTCTCCCTCCGTGCGTGGGTCGAGGGGCGGAGAGTAGGGGCAGGAACAAGCGAGCCACAGCGAGCGATGCCTGCCCAAAAGGGCGGGAATCGGGCGTTCCGCCCTTGTCCCCGCCCCTACATTCATCTTCTTGTCCGCCTCTGAAGCGTGCGTGGGAGAGGGAAGGGTGAGGGGTTTCTTTAAAATCTGCTAAAATTCTTCTGACACTGAGCAGAGAATCTTATGCCGAAACCAGCTATTTACCTTGATCACAGCGCTTCAACTCCGGTAGACCCGCGTGTTGTGGAGGCCATGCTGCCCTACTTCACAGAGGTGTACGGCAATCCGTCCTCTATGCACGGTTTCGCCCGCCAGTCTGAAAAAGCGGTTGAAAATGCCCGCCGCACAGTGGCGGATATTCTGGGCTGCCAGCCAAAAGAAATTGTTTTTACGGGCTGCGGTTCAGAAAGTGATAACCTGGCGATTCGGGGGGCGGCAGTGGTGGCACAGGCCAGAGGCCACCGCCCACACCTGATCACCTCCCGGCTGGAACATGCCGCCGTCTCTGGTACGGTGCAGCAAATGGGCGATTTTTACGGGTGCGATGTGACCTTTTTGCCGCCTGACCGCGAAGGTTTCATCAGGCCGGATGTTTTAAAGGCAACTCTAAAACCGGATTCCACGCTGGTCAGTTTGATGCTGGCAAACAACGAAATCGGCACGATTCTGCCCATTGCTGACCTTGCCGAAACCGCCCATCAGTACGGCGTTTTATTCCACACGGACGCGGTGCAGGCAGGTGGACAGCTTCCCCTTAAGGTCAAAGATTTAAACGTGGACATGCTTTCCCTCAGCGCCCACAAATTTTATGGCCCTAAGGGGGTAGGCGTGCTGTTTGTGCGGGATGGCGTTGAACTTTTGCCGAGTCAAAGCGGCGGCAGCCATGAACAGGGTCGCCGCGCCGGAACACTGAATGTTCCTCTGATTGTCGGGCTGGCAAAAGCGCTCGAAATTGCCTACAGCGAAAATCATACCGCCGAATTTGCCCGCCTGCGTGACCGCCTGATCGAAGGCATTTTGCAGCGTGTTCCCGATTCACAGCTAACGGGTTCTCGCGCCCACCGTCTGCCAGGCCACGCCAGTTTTGTTTTTCAGCATGTGGATGGGAATCTGCTGCTTATGCATCTGGATCGGCAGGGAATCGCGGCTTCAAGCGGCAGCGCGTGTAAAACGGGCAACCCCAAACCCAGTGAGGTGCTGCTGGCATTGGGTTATGATGCAACCTGGGCGCTGGGCGGGCTGCGCCTCAGCGTCGGACGCCAGACCACGGATAACCACATCAACACGGTGCTGGATGTGCTGCCCGCCGAAATCCAAAAAGTTCGCACGCTGGCAGCGATGGCAAAATAGATGGACTTTCAATATACCCCTTACCTGTTTTTGCCTCTGATGGCGGCGCTGGTGGCGCTGGTGGTGGCGCTGGTGGCGGCACGACGGCGGCCTGTTCCCACCGCCAAACCCCTCATGTGGATGGGAGTCGCGGCGGCATACTGGGCGACAGCCTACACGATGGAACTGGCAACTACCACCCTGAACGGCAAAATTTTCTGGTCGAATCATGTCATGATGGGCGTGGTAGCGACGACCGCCACCTGGCTCATTTTTGTGCTGGAATACACAGGCCAAACCCAATGGCTGCGCCCAAAACGGCTGGCGCTGATTGCCATTCATCCTACGGTGATGATTCTGCTGGCCTGGACAAATGAATGGCATCATCTGGTGCGCGAAGATTTTAGCCTAGATACCAGTCAGTCCTTTATCGCCACGCAGATCACGTTTGGACCCGTTTTCTGGGCGCACGCCTTTTATACTTATGTGATTCATCTGGCTGCGCTGAAGCTGGTATTACAAACCCTGATGCGCTCCCCCCGTGAATATCGGGGGCAGCTTGTCCTTTTTTTAATTGCTACCTCCATTCCGATTTTTGCCAATATCGTGCATATCTGGGGCATTTACCGTTTTCCCATCGACCCGACCCCCATCGCGTTTACTCTGACGGGTGCGCTCATTGCCTGGGCGCTGTTCCGTTTTCAATTTCTGGAACTTGTGCCTGTCGCCTATGATATGGTCGTGAAAAGTATGAGTGATGCGGTGTTTGTGCTAGATACACAAAATCGTATTCTTGACCTGAATCCGGCGGCCAGACAGTTGTTAAACCAGCCGCAGAGTGAAACCATCGGCAAACGGCTGACGCAAATTCTGCCGCAGCAGGAAGCGTTTTTGCTGCGCTTCCGGGATGTGATGGAATTACAAACCGAAATTGAAGTGCAGGGCGCACAGCGAAAACTATATTTTGACCTGCGGATTTCCCCCCTTTATGACCGCCGCAAGCGCTTTAATGGTCGCCTGATTGTGCTGCATGACATCACCCCCATGAAACAGATTCAGCAGGAACTCCGCCGCGCCAAAGAAGAAGCCGAAGCCGCCAGCCGTACCAAAAGCACTTTTCTGGCAAATATGAGCCATGAACTCCGTACCCCGTTAAACGCCATCATCGGTTATTCCGGCCTGATGATTGACGGTATGTACGGGCCCATGACGGAAAAACAAAAACAGCGTATGGAGCGCGTGGTCGAGAACGGGCATCATCTCCTGAAACTCATCAATGATGTGCTGGACATCAGCAAAATTGAAGCGGGCAAAATGGAGCTTTATCTGGAAACCTTTGAACTTGCGCCGCTTTTATCGGATATTCTGGCCGATGTGCAGCACAGCGCTTCCGAACGGGATAACCGGATTATCACCCACGTTCCCCCCAATTTAGGAATCATGCGGGCGGATAAAACCAAAGTGCAGCAAATCCTGTTGAACGTCCTGAGCAACGCGGCCAAATTCACCGAACACGGCGAGATTATTTTTACCGTGGAACAGGACTCCAGTCGGATTCGTTTTATCGTCAAAGATACGGGCATCGGGATGACAGCCGACCAGATGCAAAATTTGTTTATCGCGTTCACCCAGGCAGACCCTTCCACCACCCGCCAGTTCGGAGGGACGGGACTGGGTTTAGCCATCAGCCGCCATTACTGTGAGATGATGTCTGGCAGCATCCAGGTCACAAGCGAACCGGGACGCGGGTCAACGTTTACGGTTGAGCTTCCCTTGAATGTCATTGACAGCAGCCCCAAACTGACCGCCCCCACGCTGGAACATGCTCCGGTGCGGCTGCCAGAAGGTTAAACTCGCATCACCCCGCAGACGGGGACTTCCCATTTTAGCTGGTGATGCTGCGCCAGCAGACCATCCAGATTCTGAGCCACAGAATCCGCGAAAGGTGAACTTCTTCGGGCAGATAAATCCATGTGCGTCGCCACCAGTTCGGAGGTCGCGGCCAGCACATTTTTAGACTCGTTTACCATGAAGTGCATAAAGTGGATTCGTTTGGCGGAACGTGCCAGCAGCCGCGTTTTAATCAGGATGTTTTCCCCTAACCGCACTTCCTGATAATAACGGATATGCTGCTCCAGGGCAGCCATACCTGCCTGTTTTTCCTGCCAGTATTCAGGTGTCAGGCCAATGTGGTCCATGAACGCCCATGTGCCTTCGTCAAAAAAACCGACATACCAGCGCACATTCATATGTCCCATGGCGTCAAGGGCTTCTTCGCCTACTGTTACCCGGAAAAACGTCGGCAGTGACTCAAGCTGATTCAGGGGAATCATACAAGGATGCCTTTTACTTTTAGCAGTTCTTCCAGCGCCAGAATTGCCGAC